>JBBQAI010000093.1:0-17521 GCA_038316205.1 Burkholderiales bacterium | reverse complement strand
GCCGCCCACCAGGCCGATGTTGCGGACGTCGATGACGTTGGGCTCGCCCTTCAGGCTGTGCACGCCCTGCGCGAAGTAGCTGGCCATCTCGGTCGCGCGGATCAACAAGCCTTCTTCGGCGTAGGTGTCCAGCATCGCGATGCCGGCCGCGCAGGCCAGCGGGTGGGCCGAATAGGTGTAGCCGTGGAAGAACTCGATGAGGTTCTCACTGCCGGTCATGAAGGCGTCGTGGATTTTCTGCTGGGCCAACACGGCGGCCATCGGCACGGCGCCGTTGGTCAGGCCCTTGGCCAACGTCATCAGGTCGGGCGTCACGCCGAAGGTCTGTGCGCCGAAAGGGTTGCCGGTGCGGCCGAAGCCGGTGATGACCTCATCGAAAATCAGCAAGATGCCGTGCATGTCGCAGATGTCGCGCAGGCGATTCAGGTAGCCATGCGGCGGGATCAGCACGCCCGTGCTGCCGGCCACGGGCTCGACGATGACGGCTGCGATGGTGCTGGCGTCGTGCAGGGCTACCAGGCGTTCCAGGTCGTCGGCCAGGTCAGCGCCGTGCGCCGGCTGGCCGACGCTGAAGGCGTTGCTGGACAGGTCGTGGGTGTGGCGGATGTGGTCCACGCCGCCCAGCAGTGGGCCGAAGGCCTTGCGGTTGGTGACGATGCCGCCCACCGAGATGCCGCCGAAGTTCACGCCGTGGTAACCGCGTTCACGGCCGATCAGCCGGGTGCGGCTGCCTTCGCCACGGGCGCGGTGGTAGGCCAGCGCCATCTTCAGCGCGGTTTCAACGGCCTCAGAACCGGAGTTGGCGAAGAACACCTTGTTCATGCCAGCGGGCGCCAGCGCAGCCAGGCGTTCGGCCAGCTCGAAGGCTTTGGCGTGGCCCATCTGGAAGGGCGGCGCGAAGTCCATTTCGGCAGCCTGGTCCTGGATGGCCTTGACGATGCGCGGGCGGCCGTGGCCGGCGTTCACGCACCACAAGCCGGCCACGCCGTCCAGGATCTGACGGCCATCGACGTCCCAGTAGTGCATGCCTTCGGCGCGGGCCAGCAGGCGCGGCGCCTTCTTGAACTGCCGGTTGGCCGTGAAGGGCATCCAGTAGGCGTCCATGCCCTGGCTGCCGGTGGCTTCGGCGGCTTGCATCAAGGCGGGATCGATGGCTTTGTTCATGGTGGGCTCCGGGGTGCTTGGGGGCGCGGATACGGGCGGTGCCCGCACTTTACGCCGTCACCGGCGGCCGCCCTGCTGTTGTCGCTTCGTTTCGCGTACCGGGCGCTGCAGCCCGTGCCTTTCGCATCGCGACAACCGTTTTTCGCATGGTGAACTTTACTGCGCTGCAGTGCAACAAAAATCCGTCATATGGAAAAATGACATTTCGCATTGCAGGAAATATGCGCAAGCTGTTGATTTGTATGAATTTGAAATCGTGTCTTCTATAAGACATAAGTCATTTCACTGTCTGCAACAGACGCTACGCTGGCAGTGTTGATTCTTCGCTTTTCACCACCCGCCATTACTGGAGCATTTCATGACCCAACAGACCCGCCAACAACAGATCGACACCTTGGAAACCGACTGGGCCGTGAACCCGCGCTGGAAAGGCATCAAGCGCGGCTACAGCGCGGCCGACGTGGTGCGCCTGCGCGGCAGCCTGCAGGTCGACCACACGTTGGCCAAGCGCGGTGCCATCAAGCTGTGGGAGTTGGTCAACAACGAACCCTTCGTCAACACCTTGGGCGCGTTGACGGGCAACCAGGCGATGCAGCAGGTCAAGGCCGGCCTGAAGGCGATCTACCTCAGCGGCTGGCAAGTGGCCGGTGACGCCAACAGCAACGGCGAGATGTACCCCGACCAGTCTCTGTACTCGGTGGACTCGGTGCCCAAGGTCGTGAAGAAGATCAACGCCACTTTCGCCCGCGCTGACCAGATTCAATGGGCTGAAGGCAAGAACCAGACTGATCCTGAATACCGCGATTACTTCGCGCCCATCGTGGCCGATGCCGAAGCCGGTTTCGGCGGCGTGCTGAATGCTTTCGAGCTGATGAAAGCCATGATTGAAGCGGGCGCCGCCGGCGTGCACTTCGAAGACCAGCTGGCCAGCGTCAAGAAGTGCGGCCACATGGGCGGCAAGGTGCTGGTGCCGACCCGTGAAAACGTCGCCAAGCTGGTGGCCGCACGCCTGGCCGCTGACGTGATGGGTACGCCCACCGTGTTGCTGGCCCGCACCGACGCCGAAGCGGCCGATCTGGTGACCAGTGACATCGACGACAACGACAAGCCCTTCCTGACCGGCGAACGCACCATCGAAGGTTTCTACCGCACGAAGAAAGGCATCGACCAGGCCATCAGCCGCGGCCTGGCCTACGCGCCCTATGTCGACATGCTGTGGTGCGAAACGGGCACGCCCGACCTGAAGTTTGCGAAGGACTATGCCGACGCCATCCACGCCCAGTTCCCGGGCAAGCTGCTGGCCTACAACTGCAGCCCTTCCTTCAACTGGCGCAAGAACCTGGACGACGCCACCATCGCCAAGTTCCAACGTGAACTGGGCGCCATGGGCTACAAGTTCCAGTTCATCACGCTGGCCGGTTTCCACAGCATGAACTACAGCATGTTCGACCTGGCCTACGGCTACGCCCGCAACAACATGAGCGCCTTCGTCGAACTGCAGGAAAAGGAATTCGCAGCGGCCGAGCGCGGATTCACCGCCGTCAAGCACCAGCGCGAAGTGGGCACCGGTTACTTCGACGCGGTGACCAGCACCATCGAACGCGACGCATCCACGGGCGCGCTCAAGGGCTCGACCGAAGACGAACAATTTTTCGAAGGCGACAAGCACTGATCGGTTGCCGATTCCCAACGAAAAGCGGCCCCTCGGGGCCGCTTTTTTGTGCGCGATGAGGCCGCAGCCTCAACCCGCTGCACCGGCCCCGCGCTGGCGCCACTGCACCAGCAGAAAGAAGCAGCCGGCGGCGAACAACACGGCACCAGGGAACAGCGGTGTGGCCAGAGCGTGCAGGGCGGCGCCGAAGTCGTCCAGCGCCCAGGACGGCAGCATGCGCAGCGCATCAACGCCTTGAGATGTACTGCTCACCACCATGCCACCCTGGTCGCCATAGATGAGCGAGCGGCCGGCCGCCTTCAGCAATTCACCGCTGATGCGGTTCAGCCAGGGCTGGCCGAACAGCAGCTTCAGCAGGTAGCTGCCCAGGCCCAGGCCGACGGTCAGGATGACCCAACCCCAACGGCGGAACCAGGCTGTCAGCAACACCACCAGCAAGACCAGCGGGCTCAGCCACAACATGGCCAGTGGCAGGCCGGCAAGCAGCCGCAGCATCAGGCTGAAGGAAGCTGTGACGATGACGCCCCAGGGCAGGCCGAACCATTCAGCGGTGCCGACCACGCGGCTGACCACGATGAAAGACACCGCATAACCGCCCAGCATGCCGACGATGAGCGCTGCCGCTGGCACCAGCAGCAGGTGCACGATGAGTGGCGCAGCAAAGCTTTCGCTGTGGCTGACCGGCACCGAAAGCCAGAACTCCACCGAACGGTCGGCATGGTCGCGGCGGGCCAGGTTGGACACGATGACGAGCGAACTGAAGGTGGCGATCAGGAAGATCACCGCAGCGCTGCCGGCAATCGAGCCGGCCGCCAACAGAGCGGGCAGGGCGGCACCGGCTTCGGCGATATCACTGGCGCCGATCTGGATCTGGCCGAAGCTCAGCAGCAGCAGGCTCAAGGCCAGCGGCACGCCGGCCATCAGCAGCCAGCCGTTGCGGTGTTGCAGCCATTCGCGCTGCATCAGGGGTATCAATCTTTTCATGGTTTTTCCTTGAAGATGCGTAAGGCGAGGCAGCAGTTCAGAACTGCGTGCGGTCGAGTTCGGGCTTGCGGGTCAGCGCCACGAACAGGTCCACCAAGCTGGGGCGCACGCGGCGACCCAGGGCTTCGATGTCGGCCGGCGGCGCACCGTCGAACAGTGCCGCGCTGCCGTTGGGGCCCGGGCCCACGCGGTACTTCAGCAGTGGGTGGGCGGCGGCCATCTGCTCGGCCACTGCGGCGTCGTGGCTCAGCGCAACGAAGCGACGGTCCATGTCTTCCAGGCTGATGGACAGAACCAGTTTGCCTTCATTCAGCATCAGCACGTCGGACAGCAGCGACTCGATCTCTTCGACCTGGTGGGTGCTGATGACGACGCTGCGCTCGCCGTCACACCACTCGTCGATCAGCATCTCGTAGAACGCCTTGCGCGACAACACGTCCAGACCCAACGTGGGCTCGTCCAGGATCATCAGCTTGGCGTCGATGGCCGCGATCAGTGACAAGTGCGCCTGCACCACCATGCCTTTCGACAGGTTCTTGACCTTGTCGCGCGGGCTGACGCTGGTGCGCTTGAGCAAAGCTGTGGCGCGCTCGGCCGAAAAGTGCGGGTGCAGACCGCTCATCATGCTGATGAGT
The DNA here is from genome assembly GCA_038316205.1 of Burkholderiales bacterium. Lineage (GTDB taxonomy): Bacteria > Pseudomonadota > Gammaproteobacteria > Burkholderiales > Burkholderiaceae_C > Rubrivivax. The sequence continues at coordinate 13,066 of JBBQAI010000093.1, read as the reverse complement.
TCGCTCACACGTGCCCAACGGGGCAGCGTGGCCACGTCGGGGATGTAGCAGGCCGATTCCAGCAGCGCCACGCGGTCCTTTATCGGGTTCAAGCCCAGCACGCTCAAGCTGCCTTCGGTTTGCGCCAAGCCCACCATGGCTTTCATCAAGGTGCTCTTGCCCGCGCCGTTGTGCCCCAGCAGGCCGACGACGCGGCCTTTGGGGATGCTGAAGCTGACGCCGTCCACGGCCCGCTTCGCACCGTAGCGCACAGTCAGGTCGCGGGCCTCGACGAGGCTGTCGGATGGAGTTGCGGCGTTCATGCTTGCGCTTGCGATGTCGGCGGCGTTCATGCGCGCTCCTTCCAGTTCAATTGTTCGGGTGCGATGTCCAGGCGGCGCAGGCGTTCGCGCAGGCGTGGCCATTCGGTTTCCAGGAAGCGCTGGCGTTCGACCGCCTTGAGCCGCGCGCGGGCGCCGGCCGTCACGTACAGGCCCATCCCACGCCGGTTTTCCAGCAGGCCGTCGTCGCCCAGCGCTTGCAAGGCGCGGTTGACGGTGAGCGGGTTGAGCAGGTAGCGCCCCGCCAGCGCGCGCACCGAAGGCATGGCCTCGCCTTCGGTCGGTTCGCCATCCAGCAATTGCGCGGCGAGGATGTCCGCGAGTTGCTGGTAAATCGGCTGTCTTTGGTCCCAGGTCTGCATGTGCCGCCCACAGGTGTGTTGCTGAAGTAGCACACCATATCAACGGCTTTCGGGCGCGGCCCGCGGCATGCGACAGGCTGCACAAGCGGGCGATGGACCGCAAGAAAGCCAGGACCCAAGAACAACTAGCCCGACTGGATGGGCTGTCTGGGTCAGTCCATCGCAGCCAACAGCATCTGCCGGTAGTCGTCGCGTGTGGCCAGGCGCGGGTTGGTCTTGTGGCAATGGTCGAGCATGGCGCCGTCGATGGTGCGTTCGAACAGGTCCTCGGTGACGCCCATCGCACGCAGTCCGGTCGGCAAACCCAAGCGTGCGTTCATCGCGGTGATGGCCTCGGCCACCTCGGTACCCAACGCGTCGCAGCCGGGCAGACCCAAGGCGTATGCCATGCGCTGCAAACGGTGCTCGGCCTGCATGGTTGGGGCGCTGGCGTTGAAGCGAACCACCGCCGGCAGGAACATCGCGTTGAGCGTGCCGTGGTGCAGGCGCGGGTTGACGCCACCCAGGCTGTGCGACAGCGAATGCACACAGCCCAGGCCCTTCTGGAAAGCCATTGCACCTTGCATGCTGGCGCTCATCATGTTCCAGCGTGCATCGCGGTCGCTGCCGTCGCGCGTGGCGCGTTCGATGCTGGACCAGCCTCGCGCGAGGCCGTCGTGCGCGATGCCATCGGCCGGCGGATTCACCGCATGCGCCATGAAGGTTTCCATGCAATGGGCGATGGCGTCCATGCCGGTGGCGGCGGTCAACATCGGCGGCAGGCCCAACGTCAATTCGGGGTCGAGCAGCGCGGCCTTGGGCATCAAATACCAACTGTGGAAGCCCAGCTAGCGGCCGTCATCGACGATAAGGATGGCGCCGCGCGCCACCTCGCTGCCGGTGCCGGCGGTGGTGGGCACGGCAATCAGCGGCGGCACGCGGTCGGTGATCTTGGGGCTGCCGCCTTCGATGGTGGCGTAGGTCTTCAGCGGCCCATCGTGGCTCACGGCGATGGCCACGCCCTTGGCCAGGTCGATGCTGCTACCGCCACCCACGGCCACCAAGCCGTCGCAGCCCTCGCGCCGGTACACCGCCACGGCCGCGCGCACGGCGGCTTCGGTGGGGTTGGACGGTGTCTGGTCGAAAACGGCGTGCGGCGTGTCCTTCAACGCGTCCAGCGCGAACTGCAGCACGCCGGCTGCGCGCACGCCGGCGTCGGTGACAACCAGCGGCCGGCGCATGCCGGTGCGCTGGCACTCCTCAGGCAAGAGGCGAACGGCGCCGTGGTCGATGTCGATCTGCGTGAGGTAGAGGATGCGGGCCATGGCGGAGGTCGGACAGGGTGTCGACGTGGTTCGAGGTGGAGCGCAAAGTATGCTCGCGACGCCCGATCCATCCCCCCGGTGAAAACGCCCTGAACGCCGCCATGTCCACCACGCGAAACAGCTTCCGATTCCTTGACCGCTTGCGCGTACGGTGGTCGGAGGTCGATCTTCAGAAGATCGTCTTCAACGGCCACTACCTGATGTATTTCGACACCGCTGTGGCCGGCTACTGGCGGGCGCTGGCTCTGCCGTACCACGAGACCATGGCCGGGCTGCAGGGCGACTTGTACGTGCGCAAGGCGACGCTGGAATACGAGGCGTCTGCCCGCTACGACGACCAGTTGGACGTCGGCGTGCGCTGCGCGCGTATCGGCAATTCATCGATGGTTTTTGAGGCCGCCGTCTTTCGCGGTGACCAGCGTCTGGTGCACGGCGAACTGGTCTACGTTTTCGCCGATCCCAGCACGCAAACCAGCCGGCCGGTGCCGCAACTCTTGCGCGACTGGCTGCTGGGCTTTGAAGCCGGTGACGCCGTGATCACGGTGCAGACGGGCGACTGGACGGCATTGGGCGCCGCGTCACGCGGGCTGCGGCAATCCGTCTTCGCCGACGAGTTGGGCGCGCCGGCTGCAGTGGTCGAAGACGCGGCCGATGCGACAGCTGTGCATGCGATCGCCTACAACCGCGCGGGGCTACCGCTGGCCACAGGACGTTTGCTGGCGGCGGACGAAAACGTTGGCCAGATCGGCCGGATGGCCACCCTGGCCGCGATGCGCGGCTCGGGCGTCGGCAGGGCCCTGCTGGCCGCCTTGGCCGCCGTCAGCCGTGCACGCGGCGATCAAGCTCTGGCCTTGAACGCCGCGCCCAGCGCTGTGCCCTTCTACGCCCGCGCCGGCTTCACGCCCACCGGTGCCCTGCACAGCGAAGCCGGCGTGGACCACATCGCCCTGCGCCGGCTGCCCTGAGCTCATCGCCAACGTCAGTCTTGCGCTGACCAACGCCGTTCCTCAGCCCGCCAATTTGTCGAAGGCCTCGACATGCCTCGGTCCGTCGCACCAGCCCTGCAGGTGACGCACGGCAGCCGCTTCGATGGCTGCTTGCAAGGCAGGCCCGACGCCAGCGGCTTCGTGATTGGCATAGGTTTCCATCAGCGTGGCGATCTCGCCGCGCGTGTCGCTGCGGCGGTACACGCGGGCCTGCAGTTCGGGATGCGTCTGCAGCAAGTCGGCCTGCATCGCGGCCGTGGCAGCCACAGCCCCATCGGCGCTTGCCGCGTCCAATTTCCAATAAACGAAAAGCTCGCGCGCCATGTTGACGTTCAAGCCGCTTCAGCGGGAAAAGCGTAGGGCAGAGCGGTCGGCGTCAGCAGCGGGCCGCCGGCTGAACCGGCGTGCAGCGTGCCGCTGCCCAGCGCGGCGATCTTGAGTTCAACCAGGCCCACGGCGGTGGCGCTCGAAGACTGGCCGGCCAGCACCACCATGCCGGCGGGCTGCTCGGGGTCGGCGCTGTTGAAAACCTCTTGGCCCGGCGACAGATCCGCTGCCGCTTCGACGACATACGCCCGCCGCTTCAGGGTGCCCCGGTACTGGCTGCGCGCGACGATTTCCTGGCCCGGGTAGCAGCCCTTCTGGAAGTTGACGCCGCCGACCAATTCGAGGTTGATCATCTGCGGCACGAACTGCTCGGTCGTCGCGGCGACCACGCGCGCCACGCCGCTTTGCACCTCCAGGCCAGCCCAGAGGGCGGCTTCCAGCGCCGGCGCAGCAGGCGCCGCGACGCCAGCGCCCAGGTAGCGCGCCATGGCCATGCCGTCAGCAACAAGAGCATCGGGCAGGCGGATCCAGACACCCCCGTCTTGCGGGGCGATCTGCCAAGCCTGACCCCTCAGGTCGACGCCAGCCAGAGTTCCAGCCAGCCCCCACAAAGGCAGCTCAGCGCTGGCATCGCTGAGCTTGCATTTCGCGCGCATCACGAACATCGACAGGCGCCTCAGCACGGTCGGCAACAGGTCGGCGCTACAGGCCAGCAGCACCTCGTCGGCCGCCGGCGACCACATCACGAAGGTGGCCAACAGGCGACCTTTGGCCGAGCAGAAGCCGGCCAAGCGCGCGGTGCCCGGCTGCAGGTTTTCAACGTCCTGCGTCAACTGGCCGTGCAGAAATTTGCGAGCTTCTTCGCCCTGCGCGCGGATCACGCCCCAGTCGGTCAAACGCAGCGCGCCGTGAGGCGGCAGGGTGGTGTTCGCAGCGGGGGCGTTGTTCATCGGCTCATTATCATCAGCCGCCATGGCGCGTCGCGATTCGGGGTCTCGTTGGCTGGTGTCGGTGTTGGGGGCTGTGCTGCTCGCTGCGGCCGGGCTGGCGGGCGCGGCCTGGTGGTGGGTCGAGCGCCCCTTGCCGCTGTCCGGGGCCACGGCCGAGTTGTCTGTGGAAGCCGGCACCCCGCCGCGCGACATCGCGCAGGCCTGGGTGCAGGCCGGCGTGCAGACTTCACCGGCTCTGCTTTACGCCTGGTTTCGCATATCGGGGCAGGCGCGGCGCATCCGCGCGGGCAGCTACGAAATCGACGCCGGCACTTCGCCGCGCCAGCTGCTGGCCAAGATGGTTCAGGGCGACGAAGCGCTGGAACAGGTGCGCTTCATCGAAGGCTGGACGCTGCGCCAGGTGCGCGCCGAACTGGCCCGCGCGCCTGCGCTCAAGCCGACCAGCGCGGGCCTGAACGACGCCGATTTGATGTCTGCGCTGGGCGCGCCGGGCGTGGCCGGCGAAGGCCGTTTTTTCCCCGACACCTACGCCTACAGTCGGGGCGTCAGCGACCTGACGGTGTTGAGGCGCGCGCACCGCGCTATGCAGCAAAAGCTGGCCGCCGTCTGGGCCGCACGCGCGCCCGACACGCCGCTGAAATCGGCCGACGAAGCGCTGGTGCTGGCCTCCATTGTCGAGAAGGAAACCGGTTCGGCCGCCGACCGCGGCCTCGTGGCCGGCGTCTTCGCCAACCGGCTGCGCATCGGCATGCCGCTGCAGACCGACCCGAGCGTCATCTACGGCCTGGGCCTGGGCTTCGACGGCAATCTTCGCAAGCGCGATTTGTTGGCCGACACGCCTTTCAACACTTACACCCGCGGTGGTTTGCCGCCGACGCCGATCGCGCTGCCGGGCCTGGCCTCATTGCGCGCGGCGGTGCGGCCCGACGCCACGAAGGCGCTTTACTTCGTGGCCCGAGGCGACGGCAGCAGCGTCTTCAGCGCCAGCCTGGCCGAACATAATCGCGCGGTGAACCAATACCAAAGAGCCCAGCGGTGACCGCGCCTGAAAAGACCGGCCGATTCATCACCTTCGAAGGCATAGACGGCGCCGGCAAAAGCTCGCACATCGAGGCCCTGGCGGCCTGGTTGCGCGGGCGCGGGCACGAAATCGTCGTCACCCGTGAACCCGGCGGAACGCCGCTGGCTGAACGCCTGCGCGAACTGGTGTTGCACGCCGCGATGGACCCGTTGACCGAGGCGCTGCTGGTCTTTGCTGCGCGCCGCGACCACCTGCAGCAGCAGATCGAACCGGCCCTGGCGCGCGGCGCCACCGTGCTGTGCGACCGCTACACCGACGCCGCCTTTGCCTACCAGGGCGGCGGGCGCGGCTTCTCGTTGGACGTGCTGAGCCAGCTGGAAAGCTGGGTGCAGCAGGGCCGCCAGCCCGACTTGACGCTGCTGTTCGAGGCCTCGCCCGCCACAGCGGCAGCGCGCCGTGCGGCAGCGCGTGAACCCGACCGTTTCGAATCGCAGGACCTGGCCTTTTTCGAACGCGTCAGTGCCGGCTACGCGCAGCGCGTGGCGCAGGCGCCGCAACGCTACGCCCGGCTGGATGCCGAGTGCGAAAAGGCGGCAGTCTGGGCGCAAATTGAAGCCGTCGTGCAAGGTTGTGGCTGGTGGTGACCGCAGCGGGGGCGATGCCGGCGGCGCTGGTGGCCGACGAGCACGGGGCGCTGCCGCTGCCCTGGCTGGCGCGGCCACTGGCCGACGCGCTGGCCACCCACCGTGGGCACGCCCTGCTGGTGCACGGCTCGCCGGGCGTGGGCGCGCTGCCCTACGCGCTGACGCTGGCCCAGGCCTGGCTGTGCGAAGGTCAGGGCAGCGACGCGCCCAAAGCCGGCCCCTGCGGGCATTGCGCTTCATGCCGCATGGTGCGCACGCATCTGCACCCCGACCTGATGGTGCTGATGCCCGAAACCCTGCGCCGCGCCCACGAATGGCCGCTGGTGGACGACAAGCTGGACGGCGACGATGCCAAGCGCAAGCCCAGCAAGCAGATCCGCATCAACGAAGTGCGCGCGCTGATCGATTGGTCGACAAAAACCAGCGCGCGCGGCCAAGGCAAGGTGGCTGTGCTGCACCCGGCCGACGCCTTGAATCCGCAATCGGCCAACGCGCTGCTGAAGACCCTGGAAGAGCCGCCCGTCGGCACGCGTTTGCTGCTGACCACCGCCGACCCGGCGCAACTGCTGCCCACCCTGCGCAGCCGCTGCCAGTTGCAGGTGCTGGCAGCGCCGCCGGCTGACGTCGCAACCGCCTGGCTGGCCAGCCAGGGCCAGGCGCAGGCCGAGGTGCTGCTGGCCGCCTGCAGCGGCCGTCCGCTGGACGCGCTGACCCTGGCGCAGGCCGGTGTCAACGGTGAAACCTGGGCGGCGCTGCCCGTCGCCGTGGCGCGCGGCTACGCGGCCGCACTGGCCGGCTGGCCGGTGCCGCGTGCGCTGGACGCGCTGCACAAGCTCTGCCACGACGCGATGGCGCTGGCCACCGGCGGCACGGCACGCTATTTCCCGGCCGGCCGCGTGCCCCGCAACGGTCGGCTCCTGGCGCTGGCAAGCTGGTCACACGAACTCGACCGCGTGGCGCGCCATGACGACCACCCGTGGAACGAAGGCCTGTTGCTGGACGCGTTGGTTCAACAGGGCGCTGCCGCGCTGCAGCCCGCAGTTGGGGTCGCCCCCACGGGGGAGCAGGGGCGGGTACCTGGAGCCCGGCCTCGGTTGGATACACTGAGGCCATGAACGACCGCGTCCCGACTCAAGCCAGTGCCCTCGCGCCACGCGGCGCAGCCGCAGGCGCGGGTGCCGGTGCAACGACAGCCGGCCCGGGTCGGCCCAGCGTCATCCAGCTGGTGTTTCGCGAAAAGGGCGCGCTCTACGCCGCCTACATCCCGCTGTTCACCGACGGCGGCCTGTTCGTGCCGACGGTGCGTGAGTACCGTCTGGGCGAAGACATCTATTTGCTGCTGTCGCTGCCTGACGACCCGCAGCGCTTTCCGGTCGCCGGCAAGGTGGCCTGGCTCACGCCGGCCAACGCATCGGGCGGCCGCACCCAGGGTGTGGGCGTGCGTTTCCCTAACGACGACAAGTCGCGCCAGTTGAAGATCAAGATCGAAGAGGTGCTGGGCACCAGCATCCAGTCGGCGAAGCCCACTCAGACGCTCTGAGCCTTTGAGCCACTGATCCGCGCTACGGTCCGAGCCGCGCCGGCCTCGAAGCCGCTCTGTTTTTCCCGCCCCGTTCTATCCGCGCCATGTTCGTCGATTCCCACTGCCATTTGAACGACCCCGCGCTGCGCGGACGCATCCTCGACATCCGCCGCGACATGGCCGCCGCCCAAGTCGATCGCGCCTTGTGCATTTGCACAACCCTGGAAGAGTTCGACGATGTCCACGCGTTGGCGCTGGTACACGACAACTTCTGGTCCACGGTGGGCGTCCACCCCGACAACGAAGGGGTGCAAGAACCGACAGTGGCCGACCTGCTGACCCGCGCCCGCCTGCCGCGCGTGGTGGGCATCGGTGAAACCGGGCTGGACTATTTCCGACTGAACGGCCGCACCTTGGAAGACATGGCCTGGCAGCGTGAGCGCTTCCGGGTGCACATCCGCGCCGCGCGGGCGACCGGCTTGCCGCTGGTCATCCACACCCGCAACGCCAGCGCCGACACGCTGGCCGTGCTGCGCGACGAAGGGCAGGGCGCCGTGCGCGGCGTCTTCCATTGCTTCACCGAAACCATGGAAGTGGCGCAGGCAGCGGTCGAACTGGGCTTCTACGTTTCCTTCTCGGGCATCCTGACCTTCAAGAACGCCCAGGCACTGCGCGATGTGGCGCAGTGGGTGCCGCTGGAGCGTTGCCTGATCGAAACCGACAGCCCCTATCTGGCCCCGATGCCGCACCGCGGCAAGACCAACCAGCCAGCTTGGGTGTCCCACGTGGCCACGCAATTGGCGTCCATCAAAGGCCTCGATGTGGCCACGATCGCGCAAGCGACGACGGCCAATTTCGAAGCGCTGTTCGGTCTTCCTGCAGCAGCCAACCTCACGGCGAATTGATATGAAGCGATTTCTGAAGTTCTGGATCTATCTCATTGTGATGATTGGGTTTTCTTCGTCGAACGCCGGTTCTTACGACGACTACTTTCAAGCTGTGAACGTCGACAACGCTGGTGCCGTCAAGGTCCTGCTGGCGCGCGGTTTTGACCCCAATTCACCCAGCGAGAAAGGTCAGGTAGGGCTGTTTCTGGCCTTGCGCGATGATTCCTTTAAGGTGGTAGCTGCCCTGTTGGCCGACCCGCGAACGGCAGTCGATGCCGTCAACGCCGACGGCGAAACGCCGCTGATGATGGCCGCCCTGCGCGGCAACGCCGAATGGACCGTTCGTCTGCTGGAGCGCGGCGCGCAACTCAACCGGAGCGGATGGACCGCTTTGCACTATGCGGCCACGGGCCCGGGTACCGCCGTGGTGACCTTGCTGCTGGCCCGCGGTGCGGCCATCGAAGCGCTGTCGCCCAACGCCACCACACCGCTGATGATGGCGGCGCGCTATGGCCCCGAAGAAACCGTGAACTTGTTGTTGGCCCGTGGCGCCAGCCTGGCGGCCCGCAACATCCAGGGCCTGGGCGCCGCCGATTTCGCCCGCCTGGGCGGCCGCGACAAGCTGGCCGCGCGTTTGGCCATCGCCGTCCGCTAAGGTCTCCGCTGACAGTGCCGGACGCTCGTCAGACCGACTTGGCAGACGTTCGTGTCAGAAGTCATCTGACATTCGCCTTGGCGCGCCGCCGACGTGACGGGCACTGTGCCCGCGCTTAGAGTTATCGATAGAGGTGGCATCCCATCCTTGGAGCAACGACATGGCTTACACGGCATCGCAACACAACCCCTTCATGCTCATGATGCACCCCGAGGTCGTCCTTGCGGCAATCGAGAAATCCGAGCGCCTGGGCCAGCTCAACCGCCAGATGTGCCGCCCGCTGGACCGTATCCCGGCCGGCGCACCCGAGGCCACGGCAGACGCCGACGGGTCGGATGACGCCGACGTTGAAGAGTCCGCGATGTCGGGTGTCCGCACGGGACAGTGAGTCCAAGAAGGCGCTTGCACGGCGCGTTTGCCGTGTCGCTACGGCCTTCGCATGGCGGTGTTTATTGCGCACGATGTATATTATGTTAACTAGAAGATGTTGAGGTAAATCGCTTGAGGCACAGACTCACCCAAAAACGCCATAGCGGCTCGCAGCCGCCCTCAGCCGCTCGTGCACCCGCTGCGCCAAGGCTGCCGGTTCCAGAACCTTGACCTGGTCGCCCTGCCGCAGCACGTCCATCACCAATTCGGTTTCATCGACATACGGCAGCCGCATTTCGAACTGCCCGTCGTCCAGCCAGCGGCCTTCCTGCAGCGGATGCCATTCCTCGCGGCTGGCCCATAGCGCGGCTTGGCGGTCGAACAGCAGCACGGCCCAGCGTTGTTCGCCGCCGGCGTAGATGCCGTAGCCGCTGTCCATCTCGGCTTCCACGGCCGCCATCGCTACTTCGTGGGCAGGGCTGTCCAGCAGGCTGGATTCTTCGATGGCGTCCAGCGCGAAGCGCCGCAGCGCGTCGGCGCGGTGACACCAGGCGTCCAGGTACCAGGTGTTGCGGTAGTGGACCAGGCGCTGGGGCGACACGTCGCGCTCGCTGGTCTCGCCCCGGCCGCGCGTCAGGTAGCGCAGGTGCAGGCGGCGGCGGTTCAGCAGCGCTGCGCTGACGCGTTCGAAGAAACGGCTGGGCACCGGCCGGCGCAGCGCGCTGACGATGCGCACGCGCTGCATCAAGAGGTCAGCCGCTGCCCTGCCCTCACCGCTGCCCAGCAGGTGGTGGATGCGGTCCAGCAGCGGCTGCAGATGCCGCGCCAGCAGGCCGCCGGTGTCAAGACCGGCCAACAGTTGCTGCGCCATCAGCAGCGAATACAACTCGCTCTCGTCGAACCACAAACCGGGCAGCTGGTGCTTGGCGCCAGCGTAGGCCGTGCCGAAGCGGTAGCCATTCAGTTCGGTGTCGTATTCGATGGGCGCGCCCAGCCGGCTGCGCAGGTATTCCAGGTCGCGTTTCAGCGTGGCCGGCGAGACCTCCAGCTCGGCCATCAAGGTGCTGAAACTGACGTGGCCGCGTAAGCGGATCAGCGCTTCGATGCGGTACAGCCGCGCCGTGTTGTTGGCCATGGCGCGATGATCCGATGCGGCCGCGCAGCCGCTACGACAGGCCGACGATCTGCCCGTGCTCGTCCAGATCCATGCGTTCGGCAGACGGCACTTTGGGCAGGCCGGGCATGGTCATCACGTCGCCGCAGACCATCACAACAAACTCGGCGCCGGCCGACAAACGCACCTCGCGCACGTCCAGCACGTGGCCTTCGGGCGCGCCACGCAGCGTCGCGTCGGTGGAGAAGCTGTACTGCGTCTTGGCCACGCAAACCGGCAGGTGGCCATAGCCGGTCTGCTGCAGTTTCTCGATCTGCGCACGCACCGCAGAACTGGCACCGATGTCCTTGGCGCCGTAGGTCTTCGTCGCCAGCTTGCGGACCTTGTCCCACAGCGGGTCGGCGTCTTCGTAGGCAAAACGCAAGGTTGTCGGTTGGTCGCAAAGGCGCACCACCTCGTGGGCCAGATCGGCCGCGCCCCTGCCGCCTTCAGCCCAGTGGCGCGCGGTGTGCACCGGCACACCGAGCGCGCCGATCTTGTCGCGCAGCAGCGCGTGTTCGGCTTCGGTGTCACTGACAAAGTGGTTGATGGACACCACGCAGTTCAGCCCGAACACGTCGCGCAGGTTGTGCAGGTGCCGCATGATGTTCGCCATGCCGCGCTCCAGCGCCGGCAGGTTCTCGGGGCCCAGGTCGGCCAGGTTGACGCCGCCGTGGTACTTCAGCGCGCGCACTGTGGCCACCACCACCGCCGCAGCCGGGGCCAGGCCGGCCTTCCGGCATTTGATGTCGATGAACTTCTCGGCGCCCAGGTCGGCCCCGAAACCGGCTTCGGTGACCACATAGTCGGCCAGGCGCAGCGCCGTGCGCGTGGCGATCACCGAATTGCAGCCGTGCGCGATGTTGGCGAAAGGCCCGCCGTGCAGCAACGCCAGGTTGTTTTCGATGGTCTGCACCAAGTTGGGCGCCAGCGCGTCGCGCAGCAGCACGGTCATCGCGCCGTGCACTTTCAGGTCGGCGGCGCGCACCGGTTTGCGGTCACGCGTTTCGGCCACGACGATGCGGCCCAGCCGTTCCTTCAAGTCGGCCAAGGATGTGCTCAGGCACAGGATGGCCATCACTTCTGAAGCCACGACGATGTCGAAACCGTCTTGCCGGGGGTAGCCGTTGGCCGGCCCGCCCAAGCCCACGGTGATGTTGCGCAGCGCGCGGTCGTTCATGTCGATGACGCGCTTCCACACCACGCGGCGCACGTCGATGTCCAGCGCGTTGCCGTGGTGGACGTGGTTGTCCAGCGCGGCCGACAAGAGGTTGTGCGCCAGGCCGATGGCCGAGAAGTCACCGGTGAAGTGCAGGTTGATGTCTTCCATCGGCACCACCTGGGCCAGACCACCGCCAGTGGCGCCGCCCTTCATGCCGAAAACCGGGCCCAGCGACGGCTCGCGCAGCGCAATCATGGCCTTCTTGCCGATGAAATTCAGCGCGTCGCCCAGCCCCACCGTGGTGGTGGTCTTGCCCTCACCGGCCGGCGTGGGGCTGATCGCGGTGACCAGGATCAGCTTGCCATCGGGGCGGCCGCTGGCGGCCAGCGCTTCCACGTAGGGCAAGGCCAGCTTGGCCTTGTAGTGGCCGTAGGGCACCAGGTGTTCATCGGGGATGCCCAAGCGTTCCTGCGCCAGGGTCACGATGCGCTGCATGCGCGCCTGGCGCGCGATTTCGATGTCGCTCAAAGGCAAGGGTGTCTCCTGCTGCTGTTCATGGGCGCTGCCACACGCGCGCCCGCTGGGTCGCGATTCTCTGTCATGCAGGCGGCACCGCGCGCAGGGCCTGACGAGGTCCGTCAGCGCTCAGTCAATCACGCCGTGCCGCACCGCGTACTGCACCATCTCGGCGTTCGAATCCAGCGTCAGTTTTTCCAGCACACGGCGGCGGTAGGTGCTGACCGTTTTCACATGGATGTTCAGCTCGTCGGCGATGGTGGTCAGCGAGCGTCCGCGCACGATCATCGTGAAGATCTGCGTTTCGCGCAGCGAGAACTTCAGGTGCGCTTGCGTCGGCTCCGCGTCACTGTCGATGGCTTGCAGCAGCGACTCGGTGATGGACGGCGCAATGACGCGGCGGCCTTTCATCACGCTGCGTATCGCGTCGATCAAATCGCTGGCCTCCATGTCCTTCGAGATGTAGCCCCGCGCGCCGCCGTTCAGCGCGCGCAGCGCGTACTGCGGCTCGCCATACATGCTGAGCATCACCGTGCGTATCGCCGGAAAGCGCTTGCAGATGATGTCCAGCACTTCAAGTCCGCTGCGGCCCTGCAGGTTGATGTCGAGCAGCACCAGGTCCACCGGCAGCCTGGCCATCTGCGCTAGGCCGTCGGCCCAGTCACCCGATTCACCGACGACCTGCATGTCGGGCTCGTCTTCCAGCACCTTGCGCAGGCCCGAGCGGAACATCGCGTGGTCGTCGATGGTCAGGATCTTGATCATGCGGCGGCCGCCTCGGCGCGCAAGGGCGCATCCAGCAACAGACGCGTGCCGCCGCCCGGGATGGACGTGATGCTGAGCTTGCCGCCCAATTCCTTGGCCCGTTCGCGCATCGTCAGCAGGCCC
>JBBQAI010000069.1:0-20952 GCA_038316205.1 Burkholderiales bacterium | reverse complement strand
GCTGGCGGCCTTGACTTCACCGAAGTTGTTCTCGACGCTGGACTGGCCCTGACCCAGGGTGACCTTGATCACGTCGTTGGCGAAGACCGTGGCCAGGTTGCCGGCGGTGTCCTTGCCATCGAGGTAACCAGCAGGCTGGGTCTCGGTGACGGTGTAGCTGCCCGGACGTAGGCCGGTGAAGCTGTAGTTGCCGTTGCCGTCGGTGGTCGTGGAGACCGTGACGGGCTGATTCAGGTCGTTGGTGCCGGTCAGGGTGACGGTGGTGTTCGGGATGCCGACTTCGCCAGCGTGCAGGCCGTCGTTGTTCTTGTCTTCGTAGACGACACCGGAGATGGTGCCCGGCTGGATCTCGCCGAAGTTGTTCTCGATGCTGTTGGCGCCAGAGACCAGCGTGATGCTGCTGAGCACGTCGTTGACGGCATTGGAGCCGCCGGTCGTGCCGACCGTGTCCTTGCCGTCGATATAGCCCGCGGGCTGCGCTTCGCTGACGGTGTAGGAGCCGGGGGCCAGACCCACGAAGTTGTAGAAACCGTTGGCGTCGGTGGTGGTGGTGGCGATCACGGCGTTGCCAGCGCCATCGGTGCCGGTCAGCGCCAGAACAACGCCAGCAATACCGGGTTCAGCATTGCGGACGCCGTCGTTGCCAGCGTCTTGATAAACATAGCCCGACAGTTGCGCCGCGGTGTAGACACCGGCATCCAGCGTGGGGTTGTTCTCACCGGCGGCCAGCGTGACGATCTGCGTCTTGCCGGTGACCTTGTCGGCGTCGGAGTCGACGGTGTCGAAGCCGTTGGCGCTGACGTTGGCAGCGGTGAACACCGTGCCAGCGGGGGCCACGAACTGCACCTGGTACTGCTGACCCGGGGTCAGGCCGGTGAAGCTGTAGATGCCGTCGGCACCCGTGGTGGTGGTGGTGATGACGTTGTCGCCCGTGGTCGAGATCAGGCCGTCGGCGCCACCGCCGATCAGCGTGACGGTCTGGCCCGAGATGCCGACTTCACCGGCGTCTTGCTTGCCGTTGCCGTTGGCGTCGATCCACAGCCGGTCGCCCAGGCTGGCAGTGACGACGGGTTTGTAGAAGCCGGCGTCAATGGTGGTGTTGTTCTCGCCCGGGGCCAGAACCACGACGTTGGACAGCAGGCCATCGCTGTTGATGCCCGAGGTGGCGCTGCCGTCGGCCTGGCGAATGCTGACGCCGTCATAACCAGTCGGCTGAACAAACTGCACCTGGTAGTCCAGGCCGGGTGTCAGACCCTTGAAGGTGTAGTGGCCGGCACCGTCGGTGGTTGTGGTGGCCAGCACTTCACCCGCGCCAATGGTGCCGTTGCTGTCGAGGTCGCGAACGAGGTTGACGGTGACGCCGGCAATGCCGATTTCGCCCAAGTCCTGGATGCCGTTGGCGTTGACGTCGTTCCAGACGAAATCGCCGAGCGCGGCTGCTTTGGTCTCAATGATCAGCGGCTGGAAGTGCTGGCCAGAAGGAATGTCCAGTGGGTCGAGAATGACACCGAGGGCCTGACCCGCGTCGGGCACGTAACCCTGGCCGCTCGTGAGCGCCAAATTGGTCAATGCAGCGACTTTAGCCGGGTCGTAAGCGCCGAGAAAAACCAAGTCGCCGGCAGTGGGCGACTGACCGATCATTTGCCAGATGGCACCTTGAACCTCGCCCCAGCTGTAGCCCACCGAAGGACCGGTGTAGAAATTCAACAACCAATTGATGTTGTCGAGATTGCCGATGTAGGCGTTGCTGGTGAAGTTGCTGCCCGCGAAATCGCTCTCCGCTTGCAACAGCGACAACTCGTAACTCGAGTAGATCTTCGCCGTGTAGTCCCCCGGCGTATTGATGGGCCTACCGATGTCCAAGCACCAGCCGTCGTACACGGTTCCTGAGCTTTGCCCGCCAGGATTGAAAACCGAACTGCCGAAAAACGTCACGTCGAACAAGCTGGGATCGTTGAGGTCCGGCGTGCCAAGCCCATAGGGCTCATTGACGTGAATACGAATTTGGGGCGGTTGGTAGGCCATGAGTTACCTCGGAATCGGTGATGTATTCAAAACGGGAAGCGAACGAAAACAGCGCTGCCCAACCCTCAGCCATGCGGCCAAAAGTTCTCTCGCGAACTCTTTGGTCTGGCGTGCAACCCGCCCTCGGCAGTTTTGCATCGCTAATTCGCCAGCCACAGGGGCGAATGGCGAAAAGTCAGGCTAAGTCTTTTTCGATCGATCAGGGCCTGACAGATTGATTTATTTCCGGCGCTTGCGCAGGAAATAAACGGCGGCGCCCAAACCAAGGCCGGCCAGCGCCAGCGAGCCGGGTTCGGGGAGGTCGCCGAAAGCCAAAGCCTGACCGGTGAACGCGACGAACAGTGCGACAGCGGCGCCAGTGGAATTGAGGAAAGACTTCATGGAGAACTCCGAATGTTGAGGTGCTAGACAAAAGACCAGTGCCCATCGGGGCAGTCTTGAAAGGGCGTGGACGCATCCGTTTATGCAATGTGCGGGCCAGACCGAAAAAGCTCTGCGTTTTCAAGCCTCTATGTGGTTCTAGGGGGGGCGATGTGATGCGAGGTGTAAAAGATTTCGACAAGTTGTAGTCGACGGTTTATGGGGTCGTTCACCCAGGCCTTAAAGCATGTCGTAACAACCTCAACCAAGGTCGCACTCGACCTTGGTTGAGGGGTCTGCGACTCTGGATTTTTTCGGATGCTCGGTGTGTGCGGCAAGGGCCACCTGTTGACTGCAACGCAGACCGTGGATGCACCGCCCCGCACACCGCTATCGGCACCCTCAGTACCAACTTGAGCGCGAAGTGCGGGGTGTTTTCGGCTCGTGAATTTCGATCACCTGCTTACACTCCACGCGCATCGGAAAGCCTGGAGATTTCATGCGTTCACTGTTTGTTTTTGCCGTGTTGTGCGTGACGCTTTTGGCGCCCGGCGACGGTGCGGCGCAGACGCTGCGCTGGGCCAGCCAAGGTGATTCGTTGACGATGGACCCGCACGCGCAGAACGAGGGCGTTACCAACAACCTCAACGGTCAGGTTTACGAAAGGCTGGTTCAGCGCGACCGACTGTTGGGCATCGTGCCCAGTCTGGCCCTCAGCTGGCGCCAGACCGCGCCGCTGGTCTGGCGCTTCAAGTTGCGGCCCGGCGTGAAGTTCCACGACGGCGCTGCGTTCGGTGCCGACGACGTGGTGTTCTCCATCCTGCGGGCGCAATTGCCCACGTCGAACTTCAACGTCTACGCGGTGGCGTTGGGCACGCCAGTGGCCATCGACAAAGAGACCGTGGAGTTCCGCCTGACCCGCTTCAACCCTATTTTCTTGCAGCACCTGGACACCATCTTCATCATGAGCCGCGCCTGGTGCGAGAAGCACAAGGTGACGCGGCCGCTGGACCTGAAGAACAAGGAAGAAAGCCACGCGGCTTTCAACGCGAACGGCACCGGCCCGTTCACGATGCTGAGCCGGCAACCCAACATCAAGACGACCTTCAAGCGCAACCCGCAGTGGTGGGGCACCTGGCTGGGCAATGTGCAGGACATCGTCTACACGCCCATCGCCAACGACGCCACGCGGCTGGCTGCGCTGGTGTCCGGCGAGATCGACTTCGTGCTCGACCCTGCGCCGCGCGACGTGCCCCGGCTGCGTAATACGGCGGGCGTGAAGGTCATCGAAGGCCCCGAGAACCGCGTCATGTTCATCGGCATGGACCAGCAGCGCGACCTGCTGCTCTACGGCAGCCTGAAGGACCGCAACCCCTTCAAGGACGTGCGCGTGCGGCGTGCGCTCTACCAGGCCATTGACATCGAAACCATCAAGACCAAGCTGATGAACGGCCTGAGCGCGCCCACCGGCAACATCATGGCCAGCCCGCTGGGCAGCTACAGCGACCCGGCTTTCGAAGTGCGATTGCCCTTCGATCTGCCACGGGCCCGCGCGTTGATGGCCGAGGCCGGCTATGCCGATGGCTTCGAGGTGACGATGGACTGCCCCAACAACCGCTACATCAACGACGAGGAAATCTGCGTGGCATTGGCGGCGATGTGGTCACAGCTGAAGGTCAAGCTGAAGGTCAACGCGCAGCCGCGCGCGCTGTGGTTTCCGAGGATGGAAAAGTTCGACACCAGCCTTTACCTGCTGGGTTGGGGCGGCGCGGTGACGGATGCTGAAACCACCTTCACGCCGGTGCTGCGCGCGCCCGCCGAGAACGGTGTCGGCCTGTACAACTGGGGCCGTGTGAAGAACGAAAAGTTCGAGCAACTGGCTGTCGCTTCCAGCCAGGAAATCGACCCGAAAAAGCGCGAGGCTTTGGTGAAGGCCGCGTTGCGCGAATACCAGTCGCAGACCCATTTGATCCCGTTGCACCGACAGATGATTCCGTGGGCGATGCGCAGCAGCGTGGACGTGGTGCCGCGTGCCGACAACTGGTTGGAAGTGCCCTGGGTGACTTTGCGCTGACCTTGCGCTGACAGGCGTTTTTCAGCGGGTCGCGCGGCGCCGCACGGCTTCGATGTAGGCCTGGCCGTCGGGTGGCAGGCCGCTGCGCTGCGAGGCCCAGATCATCTCGCCCAGGCATTCCATCACCTCGTGGTGGGCGGTGTGCAGCGAGTTGCGGCGCGCGGCCAGCAACTCGACGGCTTGGCGGATGCCGGTGGGCTGGTCGATGGCCAGTTGTTCGTGGATGGACAGGTGCATCGAAAGGTGCAAAAACGGATTCGTGCGGCCGTCTTCCACCGTGTAGACGGCAGCTTGCGCGGCGGGCTCATCAGCCAGGTCGAAGTCGTATTCGGGGTGCTGGGTGATCCAGCTGGCGGCGATGGTTTCCATCGCGTCCAGCGGCAGGCCACTGCGCTGTTTGGCGTAAGCGCTGCAGAAGAATCGGCGGACGTCGGCTTGCGAGGGCTGGAACATCCGAGAATTGTCGCTTGCACCGCTGCTGCCCTGCGCCGCCGCTGCCTCCTGCCTCCCGCCACATTGCCCATGCGACCCACCTTGCCTTCGGTGCATCCCCCCGACCACGCCTTCGTTCCGTTGCACGCCCAGCCCTGGCCTTGGCCGGAGGCCCTGGCTCTGGCGCTGTGGTTGCTGCTGACCATCGCCCTGCGCCCGCTGCTGCTGCCCGACGAAGGTCGCTACGCCGGCGTGGCCTACGAGATGCTGCGCGGCGACGGCGTCGTGCCCACGCTGGACGGCCTGCCTTTCTTCCACAAGCCGCCGCTGCTGTATTGGCTGGACGGCGGCGCGCTGCGGCTATTCGGCATCAACGAATTTGCCGCGCGCTGCGGTCCGGCGCTGCTGGCCTGGGTGTTGGGCCTGTCGCTCTTCCTGCACGCGCGGCGCTGGCATGGCGTGGCCGTGGCGCGCGCAGCGCTGGCGGTGCTGGCCACCAGCCCTTTTTTCTTCGTCGGCGGTCAGTACGTCAACCACGACATCGGTGTGGCCGCCTGCATCACCGCCGCCTGCTTCAGCATCGTGCGCGCCGTGGAAGACCCGCTGCGCACGTCGCGCCGCTGGTTGATGCTGGGCTGGGCCTTCTGCGCGTTGGGCGTGCTGGCCAAGGGTTTGATCGGCATCGTGCTGCCGGCTTTCGTCATCGGGCCATGGTTGCTGGCGCAAGGCCGTTGGCGGCAGATGCTGTCGCTGCTGCACCCGCTGGGCCTGCTGGTCTTCGCGGCGGTGGTGTTGCCTTGGATGGTGGCGATGCAGCAGCGCTTCCCCGGCTTCTTCGATTACTTCATCGTCGAGCAGCACTTCCGCCGGTTCACCGGCACCACCTTCAACAACCGCATGCCGATGTGGTTCTACGTTGCCGTGCTGCCGCTGCTGATGCTGCCGTGGAGCTTGTGGCTGGCCGGTTTGCGGCCCGCACGGCTGCGCGCTGTGGTGCCGCAAGACACCGCCGCACGCATCGGCTTGTATGTCTGGTGGACGCTGGCCATCGTCGGCTTTTTCTCGCTGCCCCAGTCCAAGCTGGTCGGCTATGTCTTGCCCGCCTTGGCACCCGTGGCCGCCTTGCTGGCGTTGGTGCTGACCGCCCGCGGCACGCCCTGGCCACGGGTGGCGGCGGGTGCGGCCGTCGCCTGCGTGGCCATCGTGGCTTTCCTGGCCTGGAAGGCGCCGGGCTCGCACCGCGAACTGGCGCGCACCCTGGGCACGCAGGTGCAGGTGGGCGACCGCGTGGCCTTCATCGACGAGTACTTTTATGACGTTGCTTTCTACGCGCGCCTGACCACGCCGGCCATCGTGGTTTCGGCCTGGGACGCGCCCGATGTCGCCGCGCAAGACAACTGGCGCAAGGAGCTGTTCGACGCCACGCGCTTCACCCCCGACCGGGGTGCCAGCGTGTTGTGGACTTGGCGGCGCCTGGTCGATCTGCCCTGCCACTCTGGCACCGTGTGGATCGTCGCGTCCACCGACCACCACGCGCGCCTGGCCGCCAACCTGCCAGGCTTGCGGCTGGTGCAAGCGGTGCGTGGCGTCGAGTTGCTGGCCGTGCAGGGCCGTGCGTGTCTGGCTCCCGCAACGCTTGCGGCGCCTGCTGCCAACACGGCCAGTGCGCCGTGAGCCCGGGCACGGCTGTACTGCTGCTGCGCTACGCTGGCGTGGGCGGCCTGGCCACCGTGGCGCACTGGGCCTTGCTGGCCGTGCTGGTTGAAGGCCTGGACATCGCCCCCTGGCTCGCCTCAGGCTGCGGCGCGGTGCTGGGCGCGCAAGTGGCCTTCATCGGCAACCGCGGTTTCACCTTTGGCCATGCCGGGCCGCTGTGGCCGGCCTGGTGGCGCTTCATGGGCACGGCGGTGCTGGGTGGCGTGGTCGGCATGGTCATCGTCGCGGCCGGGGTGGCGCTGGGTGCGCACTACCTGCTGGCGCAGGCCGTGGCCACAGCGGTGGGCTTGCTGCTGACCTTCGCCATCAATCGCGTGTGGGCCTTCGGCTGAAAGGTTTCAGGCCAGCCGCACGCGGGCCGCGTCCAGATCGGCCTTGAAGTCGTCTGACGCCAGGTAGGCGAGTTCGCGCACCCGCGCGCCAGCAATCGGGTCAGGCGGGGTTTCAGCCGCTTCCTGTGCCGCTACCGTGTCACCGGGGTGGCAGAAGATCAAACTGCCTTCCTCGGGCAAGTCAGCCAGCCAGCTTTGCATCAGGCTGCGGTAGTCGGGCTGCAAGAAGTCGTAGACGCCGAAGAGATGTGTGTTGGCCTGGCGGCGCTGCGCGATGAGTTGCCGCCCCAGCGTGCGTCCACCCGTACCTTCGATCAGCAGGCGCTTGACCGTGTAGCCGCGGCCCTGCACGCGGCCGGTGTGGCGCACGCGGATGTCGGCACGCGGCGCCAATAGCGCCATCAGGGCTTCTCGCACCTGTGGCAGGTGGTGCACGTGCTGGTGGCCATCGACATGGCTGGGCGCCTTGCCCCGCACCTTCACGAAAGCATCGAACTGGGCCTGCAGTT
Source organism: Burkholderiales bacterium (assembly GCA_038316205.1). Lineage (GTDB taxonomy): Bacteria > Pseudomonadota > Gammaproteobacteria > Burkholderiales > Burkholderiaceae_C > Rubrivivax. The sequence continues at coordinate 13,504 of JBBQAI010000069.1, read as the reverse complement.
CGGCGCGCAGCGCGGCCTCGGGCAGGCGGTGCAGGTGGGCGTGGACGATCAGCGTTTCGAGGCTCGGAAACTGCGGCCACACGGCGGCCAGTTCGGGCGACAGCGGCCGGCCTTCGGTCAGATTGAGGTGCAGGCCGGTGCGCACCCGACCTTGCCGAGCCACGGCCAGCGCCGCCAGTTCGCGCCCGGCCTGCGGCCAGAGTGGCCCGTTGACCAGGCAGGACACATCGGTCAGGCGCCAGGCCTGCGCCAGCGCCAGGATTCCTCGGTCGATGGCCGGCGACAGGCCGAAGTCATCGGCGCACAGCGCCAGCGACTTGCTCACCGCTGCGCTTCGGCGCTCACGCTGTCGCGGGTCGCCGTGTTGCCGGTGGCGGCGGCTGGGGCTTCCGCCGCATTGGCGATGCTGCCGATGCGACCGCTGCCGGCGTTCTCGCGCAGCAGGTAGACCGGGCGGCGTTTCACCTCAGTGAAGATGCGGCCGACGTATTCGCCCAGGATGCCGATGGACAGCAGTTGCACGCCGCTGAAGAACATCAGGCTGACGACGACCGTGGGCCACCCAGGCACCGGGTTGCCGCTGATGAAATGTTCGACGACGATCCAGCCACCGTAGCCGATGGCGCCGATGGCGATCAGGCCGCCCAGGCCGCTCCACAAGCGCAGCGGCATCGTCGAAAAGGCCGTCACGCCAGTCAGCGCCAGGCCCAGCAAACGGGTGAAGGAAAAGCTGCTGGTGCCGGCCGCGCGCGGTGCCGGTTCGTAGCGGATGAACTCGGTGCGAAAGCCGACCCAGGCGTAAAGGCCCTTCAGGAAGCGGTTGCGCTCGGGCAGGGCCAGCAGCGCGTCCACGACGCGGCGGTCCATCAGGCGGAAGTCGCCGGCATCGGCGGGTATCGGCACCGGCGAGCCGGCGTTGACGATGCGGTAGAACAAACGCGTGCCCAGCCGTTTGGCCCAGCTTTCATCGCTGCGGTTGTCGCGCACCGCACAGACCGCGTCGGCGCCCTGCCGCCAGCCGTCCAGCATCTGTGGCAACAGGCTCAGCGGGTGCTGGCCATCAGCGTCGATCATCACCACCACCTCGCCGGTGGCGTGCTCCAGCCCGGCCGTCAGCGCGGCTTCCTTGCCGAAGTTGCGCGACAGCGCCAGGTAGCGCACGCCGGGCTGTTGCAGCCAGGGTCGGATGACGCTGTCGGTGGCGTCGCGGCTGCCGTCGTTGACGACGATGATTTCCCAGCGTGGGCTCAGGGCGCCCAGCGCGGCACCCAGGTCGGCCAACAGCGTAGGCAGGTAGCCAGCCTCGTTGTAGGCCGGCACCACACAGCTGATCGACGGCGTGTGGCTGCGCGACGGGGGCGCTGCAGCGGCGGTAGTCTGTGAGGGCAAGACGGACTTGGGATTCAGTGGGGGCCGGCGGTTGCCTGCGGTTGCAGCAAGTAGAACACGTAGCGCTGGGCCGGGAACTGGAAGCCCCGATCGGACTTGGCCACGCTGAGGCTGCGCCGGTCGGCGCTGAAGGCTTCGGCGCGCCGTTCGCAATCGCTGTCGGCGATGTCGCAGACGATCACGCCGCCGTGGGCCAGCACGCGGTTGTCGTCCACCCAGGGCGTTTCGACTGCCGAATTCCACAAGCTCCAGTGGCGCGGGTGGTCAGCCGCGTAGAACGCCACCGAAGCCGCCAGCGCGCGGGTGCCCGACACCCACTGCAGCGCGATGCCGGTTTCGCGACGCCAGATGGCGTTCAGCTCGTGCGCCATCTCTTCGCGCGGCTCGGCCACGGCCGGCGTGCCCAGTGCCGCGCGGGCCTGCCACCAGACCGGTGACAGCACCGCCACGGCGAACCAGATCACGCCCAGCGTGCGCCACAAACGCGGCAGGCTGAGCGCTGCGCCGGCGTCGCGCGCTCGGCTGGCGGCCAGCAGGGCCAGGCCGAAAGCGATGGCCAGGCCCCAGACCGACGCCGTGCGGGCGCTGGTGATGACGGTGGCCAACATGGTGGCCAGGATGGGTAGCACGGCCAGCCACCAGATGGGCTCGTTGCGCGGCAGCAGGGGCGCGAAGGCGGCTTGGAAGAAGCCGCGGTGGCGGGCCGCCCCGGTCAGCGCCAGGCGCAGCGCCAAAAAAGCCAGCAGCGGGAACACACATTGGGCCAGCGCGAAGCTGAAGGCGCGCATCACCGAGGCGCCGTGGCTTTCCTGCCCGGTGGCTTCCTGGGCGTATTGCAGGGGCCCGTGCACCTGCGACAACAGCCAGTTGGCGTGCGGTGCCACGCAGACCACGAAGGTGGCCACGGCCAGCGCGAAGGGTGCCGACAGCAGGCGCGTGCGCCAGGCCGGCAGCCACAGCGCCGTGGCCAGGAAAGACAGCAGCAGCACGCCCGAGTAGTACTTGCCCAGCATGGCCAGCGCGCAGGCCAGGCCGCACAGCACGGCGTCGCGCGCCTGGCCGCGCTGCATCAAGCGCACGAACAAGGCGGCGGCCCAGGGCCAGGTTGAAATCAGGATGGCGTTCGCGTTGAAGCGCATCGCCAGCGTGGTGATGCCCGGCGCCAGCGAGGCCACGGCCACGGCCAGCAGCACCCAGGGTTTGGGCAGAAATTCACGCGCCAGCACGGCCAGGCCGAGCAGGCCGATGGCGCTGTTGAAGGCCGCCAGAAGCGAGTAGCCGAAGTGCGATTCGGGCAGCACCGCGAACCACAGTCCCACCACCCAGGCCGACAGCGGCGGGTGCTTGTAGTAGCCCCACTGCCAGCCTTGGGCCCAGGTGTAGGCCTCGACCATGTCACCTGGCGCGTCGAAGTTCGAACGCGAAGTGACGCCGACCCAGGTCCACAGCAGCAGGTGGATCAGCACCAGCAGCGCCAGCTGGGCTGAGATGGACATCGCCCTTGTCTGAACGGGGGCCCCGACCGTCGTTTGCAGGGAACTGGACACAGCTACTCATCCGTCGGCGGCGCAAATCAGCGCTCGTTCGGACTGTGAAGTTAGATGCCTGAATGTAAATGACGGTAAATGGCGCGCTGTTGTGGAATCTACGCAGGGCCCCGCAGGTGAGGGGTCCAGCCGCGTGAGGGAAGGCGCAAAAAACCGGACCGTGCGGCTCGCGACAGGGCGCGTGGCCTTTCAGCCCTTGTCAGGTGGCGGCTCGGCTTCGGGGGCGTGCCAGCCGCCGTGCGCCGGGCTGGCGGCGCGTTCGGTGCGTTCGCGCGACCACAGCTCTTCCAGTTGCTGGCGGCCCTGCTTGGCGATCGAAATCAGCTTCTTCTCGTCGCCCTGGTGGGGCGCCATCTGCAGCAGCAGTTCGATGCTGTGGCGGCGAAAGCGCATCGCCTGGCCGCGCGCGGCATGCGGCTGCCAACCCATCGCTTCCAGCACGCTGCGACCACTCATCAAAGCCGAGTCCAGCGTCTCGCGCTCGATGTGGGTCACACCCCGGCTGTGCAGGCCGTACCAGTGCGTGGCGTTGCGGGCGCGGGCCACCAGCGTGGCCTGCGGGAAATGGTGCCGCACCAGGTCGACCACTTCCAGGCTCTGGTCGACATCGTCGATGGCCACCACGATGACCTTGGCTTTGGCGGCGCCGGCGGTGCGCAACAAGTCCAGCCGCGTGGCGTCGCCGTAGAAAGTCGGCCAGCCGAATTTGCGCAGGGATTCGACCGCCTCGGCGCTGTGGTCCAGCACCGTTGCCGACAGGCCGGCGGCGTTGATCAGGCGGCCGACGATCTGGCCGTAGCGGCCGAAGCCGCAAATGATGATGGGCGCGTGCTGCGCCTCGTTGATCTCGTCCAGCGCGGGCTGGCTTTGGTGGCGCGCCAGGTGCGCCGTCCAAAAGCGGTCGGACAGCACCAGCAGCAGCGGCGTCAGCAGCATCGACAAGGCCACGGCGGCCACCAGCAAGGATGCGGTCTCGGCCGCCAGCACACCGGCGCCCTGGGCCGCCTGGAAGACGACGAAACCGAACTCGCCGCCCTGGGCCAGCAGGATCACGAAGACCGGCCTTTCGGTCAGTGGGATGGGCATGCTGCGGGCCATCAGCCACAGCACGAACAGCTTCAGCAGCAGGAAGCCGGCGACGGTGGCGGCCACCACGCCGGGGTGCGCCAGCACGGCACCGAAGTCGATGCTCATGCCCACGGCGATGAAGAACAGCCCCAGCAGCAGGCCCTTGAAGGGTTCGATGTCGGTTTCCAGCTCGCGGCGGTATTCGCTTTCGGCCAGCAGCACGCCGGCCAGGAAAGCGCCCAGGGCCATCGACAGGCCCACGCTCTGCATCAGCGCGGCGGTGGCCACCACCAGCAGCAGGGCGCTGGCCGTGAAGATCTCGGGCGTGTCGCTGCGCGCAATCCAGCGCAGCGCGGGCCGCAGCAGCAAGCGGCCGCCGAAGACGATGGCTGCGATCACGCCGAAGGCTTTCGCGGCGCCCAGCCAGCCGCTGCCGGCGTGGGCGGCGTCGCTCGCGTGGACAGTGGCCAGCAGCGGGATGATGGCCAGGATGGGGATGGCCGCGATGTCCTGCAGCAGTGACACGCTGAGCACGCTCTGGCCGGCGGTGGTGGCCATCAGGTTGCGCTCGTTCATCACGGCCAGGCCGATGGCCGTGCTGCTCATGCCCAGGCCCAGGCCGGCGACCAGCGCCAAGTGCCAGTCGACACCGGCCAACACGGCCGCGCCCGTGATCAGCGCGGCCGAGCCCAGCAACTGCGCGCTGCCCCAGCCGAAGATCGGTCGGCGCAGCGCCCACAGCCGGCGTGGTTCCAGTTCCAGACCGACCAGAAACAGCATCAGCACGACGCCGAACTCGGCAAATTCCAACATCGCCGCCGGGTCGGTCACCAGCTTCAAGCCCCAAGGGCCGATGGCGATGCCGGCGGCCAGGTATCCGATGATGGAACCCAGCCCCAGCAGGCGCGCCAGCGGCACGGCCAGTACGGCAGCACCCAGGTAGATCAGGCTGGATTGCAGCCAGGCGGTGCCATGTTCCATGTGTCGGGTGTCGGTGCGGGTGTCGGTGCGGGTGGCAGTCTTTGGGTTCAGTCGTGCTCTGGCCGCGCGTCGGCCGGGACCGCGCATTCGGGGGCGGGTTCCATCTCGCCGATCTCGGGCCAATGCGGCCACTCTTTCAGCCGTTGCACGAAAAGCGCGGCGTGTGCGGCCAGTTCGGCGTCGCCGATGCGGTGGGCGCCGTGCAGCACCAGCGGCGGCAACCAGCGCATGCCCACCAGCGCGGCGGTCTGCTCGTAGGGGTAGAGAAAGGCGTCGAAGAAATAGCGGTTGTAGCCGTCGGGGCGGTAGGAATCGTCGGGTCCGCCGGTGGACGCCACCAGCCACAAATCCTTGCCGCGCAGGGCCTCGCCGTCCGGGCCGTACGCCCAGCCGAAAGCAAACGTTTCGTCCAGCCACAACTTCATCAAGGACGGCATCGAATACCACTGCACCGGGTGCAGCCAGACCACCAGTTTTGCGATCTGCAGTGCGGCCTGTTCGGCGGCCGTGTCGATGTCGTAGTCGGGGTACAGCGCGTACAGCGAACGCACCGCAACGCGCGCCGAGTCGGCTTGCGCCAGCGCCTTCAACAGAGCTCGGGTGACGCGCGAATGTTCCAGCTGGGGGTGGGCGGCGATGACGAGGACTTCAGCCATCGGTCGTGAGCTTTCCTGGATAGCGGTGGGGTGGCAGGCGCTATAACCATACCCGACCTGAAACGGCCGACCGCCGGACCGCGCAGAACGATCACCGAAGGAGACCGCATGAAGCACTACAAGACGCTGGCCGAGATGCCCGGCCTGATCGGGCAAGACCTGGGCAGCAGCGACTGGATGACCATTGAGCAGGATCGCATCGACGGCTTCGCGCAGGCCACCGGCGACCACCAGTGGATACACACCGACCCGGCGCGGGCGGCGGCTGGGCCCTTCGGCGCGACGGTGGCCCACGGCTTCCTGACGCTCAGCCTGGTGCCGTTGCTGAGCGAAGCGGCCTTCACCGTGGACGACGTGCGCATGGGCGTCAACTACGGCCTGAACCGGGTGCGTTTCGCCGCGCCGGTGCGCGTGGGCAGCCGGGTGCGCGGGCACTTCAAGTTGCTGACCTTCGAGCCGCTGGAAGGCGGCGCGCAGATGACGGTGCAGGCGACCATCGAACTGGAAGGTTCCAGCAAGCCGGCCTGCGTGGCCGAGACGGTGTCGCGTCGCTTTGTTTGAGAGCGCGCTGAAAGCTCTCTGATCGTTCGCTGACTGTTCGCTTCCCTCCAATTGGGGAGCCGCCGAGCCGCCGGTCGTGGCTCACAATGGCTTGCAACAAGGGCCGTGGAGACGACATGAAGGTGCTGCTGGTTGACGATCACCCCCTGGTCTTGTCGGCGCTGCAGGCGGTGATCCAGACCATCGGCAGCGACACCACGGTGGTCGGCGTGGACAGCGCTGCGGCGGCCCGTGCCGCGATGCGCGAAGACGCCGATTACGACCTGGTGCTGCTCGACCTGGCGCTGGGCGACGCCGACGGCTTCGACGTGCTGATCGAGTTCCGCGCCACTTACCCTGCGGTGCCGGTGGTGGTGGTGTCGGCCAGCGACCGCGCCAGCGACGTCATCCGCGCCATCGACAACGGCGCGATGGGCTTCGTGCCCAAGAAGTCCAGCCACGGTGAACTGCACGAAGCGCTGCGCATGGTGATGACGGGCTCGATGTACGTGCCGCCGTCCATGCTGGGCCTGGAATTCGGCACCAGCAACCGCTACCCCAGTGACACGGTACCGGGCGTGATGCGGCCCAACGGCAGCGCACCGGGCGCGGGCGGTTTTGCCGAGGCCACGCCACTGGGTGATGCCGCACGGCCCGAGCCCCGCCAGCGGCTGCCGTCCATCGACGAAGTGGGCCTGACACCGCGCCAGGCCGAGGTGCTGGGCCTGCTGCTGCAGGGCCTGCCCAACAAGCTGATCGCGCGCCAGTTGAACCTGTCGGTGGAAACCGTGAAGGACCACGTGGCCGCCGTGCTGCGCGCTTTGGGCGTCAGCTCGCGCACGCAGGCCGTGCTGGCGGTCAGCCAGATGACGCAGGCGCAGGGCGGCTTCTACACCTGGCGGCCGCCGCAGCGCTGACATGAAGCACCCAAGCTCGCTAGCGCTCGCTACCCCCCGAGGGGGCTGTCCGCCAGCGGCCCGGCAGAGCCGGTTCCGCGGCGGGAAGCTTGATCCACTCCGATCGCCATGGCAACAGAAGCCTTAGCGCCGCCTGTGGCGGTTGAGCCGCTCGCCACAGTCACGGCCCGGCCGGGCGCGCGTGTGGACCACCTGCTGGCGCTTTACGTGCAGACGCCGGCGGTGTTGGTCGGCAACCTCTTTGGCATGGGCCTGGTCATCGCCATCTACTGGCCGCTGGCCGAGACCGCCCACCTGCTGCCCTGGCTGGCCGTCATCAGCGCGCTGTGGCTGGTGCGGCTGGCGCACTACCTGCGCTTTCGCTGGCAAAGCAACCGCGAGGCCGAAGCCTTGCGCGTCTGGCGCCGCAGCTGGGTGGCGCTGGTGCTGTGCCAGGGCGCGATGTGGGGGCTGGCGGCCTGGTGGTTCTGGGGCCTGGGCTCGCCGTACCACAAGGTGGCGCTGCTGCTGATCGTCTTCACCTACTGCCTGGCTTCGGTGCAATTGCTGGCCACGCAGAGCTGGGTGTTTCTGGTCTTCATCGGCCTGGTGCTGACGCCCACCATCGTGCGCGTGGCCAGCGACAGCAGCCAGCCCTTCCACCTGCAACTGGCCAGCGTGCTGACACTGATGTTCTGCATCACGGTGCTGATGGCGCGCACTTACAGCAGTGCGCTGGGCCAGGCGATAGCCTTGAAAAGCCGGACCGACGAGTTGGCACAGAAGCTGCGCACCGAAAAGCTGGTGGCCGAAGAGGCGCGCCGTGCGGCCGAGGCCGCCAACCGTGCCAAGACCCAGTTCTTCGCCGCCGCCAGCCACGACCTGCGCCAGCCGCTGCATGCGATGGGCCTGTTCGCCGAAGCGCTGCGCCAGCGCAGCCACGACCCGGAGGTGGCGTCGCTGGTCAACAGCATCAACGAAAGCGTGGACGCGCTGGAAGGCCTGTTCAGCGAGTTGCTGGACATCACGCGCATCGACACCGGCGGCGTCGATGTCAACCCCGCGCCGGTGCGCATGCGCGAGCTCTTTGCGCGGCTGCGCCTGCACTTCGAGCCGGTGGCTTTCGAGAAGGGCTTGATGCTCAGCTTCCACGGCGAACAACGCGTGGCCATGGCCGACCCGGTGCTGCTGGAACGGGTGCTGCGCAACCTGGTCAGCAACGCCATCCGCTATACCGATGACGGCGGCGTGGTGGTCAGTTGCCGGGCGCGCGAGGGCGGCTTGCTGCTGCAGGTTTGGGACACCGGCATCGGCATCAGCGAAGCCAGCGTGCCGCGCATCTGGGAAGAGTTTTTTCAGGCGCAAAGCAACCGTCCGCTGGAGGCCCACCACCGCAAGGGCCTGGGCCTGGGGCTGGCCATCGTCAAGCGCCTGACGGCGCTGATGGGCGCCACCGTCAACGTGCGTTCGCGGCTGGGCCACGGCACGGTGTTCTCCATCGTCGTGCCGGCGGGCAAGGCACCGCGTGCCAGCATCGAGGCGGTGCCCGGTGGCGTGGCCAAGGCGCCGCTGGGGCTGACCTTGCAGGGCCGTTTGATCGTCGTGGTGGAAGACGAAATGGCGGTGCGCGAAGGCCTGGTGGTGCTGCTGCAGGCCTGGGGCGCGCAGGTTGTGGCGTTCGACACCGTGGAAGCCGTGGAAAGCTGGGTGGCCGGCCCCAACGCCGAACAGCCCGACCTGCAACTGGTGGACTACCGCCTGCCGCAGGGCCGCACTGGCATCGAAGCGCTGGTGGCCATCCGTGCACGCTGGCCGGCGCAGCGCCTGCCGGCCATCGTCATCACCGGCAGCAGCCTGGGCGGCCACGAAGACGAGGCCGTCAAGCACGACTACCACCTGCTCATCAAACCCGTGTTGCCGAACAAGCTGCGGGCGATGATCGCTTTCAAGTTGAACGTGCGGTAGACGTAGCCGAAGGCTGCCCGCCCGCCTCTTTTCAGGCGGTCGGGTAGCTGCCCGCCAGCAGGATGTTGCGGTCCACGTTGACGATCTGCGTGTGGCCGCAGAAGGCCATCGTCACGTCGAGTTCCTTGTGGATGATCTGCAGAGCCTTGGTCACGCCCGCCTCGCCCATCGCACCCAGGCCGTAGACCATGGCGCGGCCGATCATCGTGCCGCGTGCACCCAGGGCCCAGGCCTTCAAGACGTCCTGGCCGCTGCGGATGCCGCCGTCCATCCAGACCTCGATCTGGCTGCCCACGGCGGCCACGATGGCCGGCAGCGCGGCAATGCTGCTGGGTGCGCCGTCGAGTTGCCGCCCGCCGTGGTTGCTGACCACGATGGCGTCGGCGCCGCTGGCCGCAGCGAGCTTGGCGTCTTCCACGTCCATGATGCCTTTGAGGATCAGCTTGCCGCCCCATTGCTGCTTGACCCAGGCCACGTCGGCCCAGGACAGCGTGGGGTCGAACTGCTCGTTGGTCCAGGCGGCCAGTGAGCTCATGTCGCTGACCCCTTTCACATGGCCGACCAGATTTCTGAAGGTATGACGTTTGGTGCCGGCCATACCCAGACACCAGCGTGGCTTGGTCATCAGGTTGAGGATGTTCTTCAGCGTCGGACGCGGCGGTGCCGTCAGCCCATTTTTCAAATCCTTGTGGCGCTGGCCGATGACCTGCAGGTCCAGCGTCAGCACCAGCGCGCTGCACTTGGCCACCTTGCAGCGCTCGATCATGCGCACCATCGCGTCGCGGTCGCGCATCATGTACAGCTGGAACCAGAACGGCGCTTTCGTGTGTTCGGCGATGTCTTCGATGGAGCAGATGCTCATCGTGGACAGCGTGAACGGGATGCCGAATTTCTCGGCCGCGCGGGCAGCGTGGATCTCGCCATCGGCGTGTTGCATGCCGGTCAGGCCGACGGGCGCGATGCACACCGGCATCTTCGTCTGCACGCCCACCATCTGTGTGGCGGTGCTGCGGTTTTCCATGTTCACGGCCACGCGCTGGCGCAGCTTGATGGTCTGGAAGTCGCTGCTGTTGGCGCGGTAGGTGCCTTCGGTCCAGCTGCCGCTGTCGGCGTAGTCGTAGAACATGCGCGGCACGCGCTTTTCGGCCAGCACGCGCAGGTCTTCGATGGTGGTGATCACGGTCATGGTGGGTGGGTCTCCTCAACCGTGGATCGTAGCGAGGCGCCGGGCTTGGCGTGGTGCAGCTAACTCCAGCCTAGAGCCGCACCAGCCCGCCCGCGCGCACGCCCAGCAGGCGCAGCCGGCGGCTCAGGTCCACGCGCTTCAGGCACAGGCCGGCAGCGTGGCGTATCGCATCGGCGTCGGCCACGGCTGCCGGCAAGGTCAGGTCGCGCGTCACGGTCTTGAAGTCTTCAAAGCGCAGCTTGATGCCGATGGTCTTGCCCGCGTAGCCCTTGCGCTGCAGGTCGGTGGCCACCTGCGCCGCCAGTTCGCTGAAGATGCGCGTCAGTTCGGCGCGGTCGCGCACCGCGTGCAGGTCGCGCTCGAAGGTGGTTTCGCGGCTCATCGACACCGGCTCGCCGTGCGTCACCAGCGGCCTGTCGTCGATGCCGTGCGCGGCCTCGTGCAGCCAGCGCCCGTAGCTGCGGCCGAAATGTTCGACCAGCCAGGCCTTGTCGCGCGCCGCCAGTTCGCCGATGGTGCGCAGGCCCAGGTCGGCCAGCTTGTTGCCGGCTTTCGGACCGATGCCGTTGATGCTGCGCACCGGCAGCGGCCAGATGCGTGTGGGCAGGTCGGCCAGCGTCAGCACGGTCAGGCCGTCGGGCTTGTCGAGTTCGCTGGCGATCTTCGACAGCAGCTTGTTCGGCGTCACGCCCACCGAGCACGACAGCCCCGTCGCGCGCTTCACCGTGTTGCGAATTTCCTGCGCCACCGCGCGCACGCCGCCGGCCGGGTCGTGGCCCAGGCTGTCTTGCGCGCCGGGCACCTCGCTCAGGTCGATGTAGATCTCGTCGATACCCCGGTCTTCAATCACCGGCGCCACCTCGGCCACGGCGGCTTTGAACAGGCGTGAATAGCGGCGGTAGGCGTCGAAGTCCATCGGCAGCAAGATGGCTTCGGGCGCGCGCTGCGCCGCCTTCATCAAACCCAGGCCTGAGTGGACGCCCAGGTCGCGTGCCGGGTAGGTGGCGGTGGTGACCACGCCGCGCCCGGTGTAGCCGGCCAGCGTGGCGTAGCGCCGCGTGCCGTCGGCTTGCAGCACCGGCTGGTGACGCCGGCCGCCACCGATCACCACCGCCTGGCCGGCCAGGTCGGGGTAGCGCAGCAACTCCACCGACGCAAAGAAAGCGTCCATGTCGAGGTGGGCGATCCAGCGGCGCGGCGGCATGGGCGGTGGCCTGCCGTCGTCAGCGCTTCAGCCCAGACGTTGGCGGTGGCGCGCCACCTGGGCCAGCACCTGAGACGGTGCTGTGCCGCCGATGACCTTGCGCGCCGCCAGTGAGCCACGCAGCGTCAACGCTTCGAACACATCGGCGGTGATGGCGGGCTGCATGGCCTGCAGTTCAGTCAGCGGCAGTTCGCTCAGGTCCACGCCGCGCAGTATCGCCACCTTCACCGCGTGCGCCACGGCTTCGTGGGCGTCACGGAAGGGCAGGCCCTTTTTCACCAGGTAGTCGGCCAGGTCGGTTGCGGTGGCGTAGCCCTTCAGCGCTGCACGCTCCATCGCCTCGGCCTTCACGGTGATGCCGCCCACCATCTCGGCCATGATGCGCAGCGTGTCGGCCAGCGTGTCCACGGTGTCGAAGAGCGGCTCCTTGTCTTCCTGGTTGTCCTTGTTGTAGGTCAGCGGCTGGCCCTTCATCAGGGTCAACAAACCCATCAGGTGGCCGATGACACGGCCGCTCTTGCCGCGCGCCAGTTCGGCCACGTCGGGGTTGCGCTTCTGCGGCATGATGGACGAGCCCGTGCAGTAGCGGTCGGCCAGGTCGATGAAGCCGAAGTTCTGGCTCATCCACAGCACGATTTCTTCGCTCAGCCGTGACACATGGACCATGCAGATGCTGGCCGCTGCGCTGAATTCCAGCGCGAAGTCGCGGTCGCTGACGGCGTCCAGGCTGTTCTGGCAGATGCCTTCGAAACCCAGCGTCTTCGCCACCCGATCACGGTCCAGCGGGTAGCTGGTGCCGGCCAGTGCAGCGGCGCCCAGCGGCAATTGGTTGACACGCTTGCGCAGGTCCACCAGGCGGTCGGCATCGCGCGCGAACATCTCCACATAGGCCAGCAAGTGGTGCGCAAAACTTACTGGCTGTGCGACTTGCATGTGGGTGTAGCCGGGCATCACCGTGTCGCTGTGCTGAGCCGCCAGTTCCACCAGCGCGCGCTGCATGCCCAGCAGCAGCACTGCCAGCTTGTCGATCTCGCCGCGCAGCCACAGGCGCACGTCGGTGGCCACCTGGTCGTTGCGGCTGCGACCGGTGTGCAAACGCTTGCCGGCATCCCCCACCAAGGCCGTCAAACGCGCCTCGATGTTCAGATGCACGTCTTCCAGTTCCAGCTTCCATTCGAAGCGGCCGGCTTCGATGTCGGCGGCTATCGCAGCCAGCCCGCGCTGGATGTCTGCCAGGTCTTGCGCGGCGATCACGCCTTGCGCGGCCAGCATGTCGGCGTGGGCCAGGCTGCCGGCAATGTCGGCGCGCCACAGGCGCTGGTCGAAGCCGACGCTGGCGGTATAGCGCTGCACCAGTTCGCTCATCGGTTCGCTGAACAGCGCCGACCAGGCCTGTGCCTTGTTGGCCAATGGATCTTTGGATGGATCTTTGAGCGGATCTTTGGAGCGATCTTTGGACGGGCCGGGCAGGGTGGCCTTGTCAGCGTTGTTCTTGGCGTTGGACATGCGGGATGGCCGCTGCAGCAGCGGCTGTCGTTGAAGGGATCAGCGGGGCGGACTCCGTATTATCCGACCCGAGATGACCGCCCCCCAACTGCCCCGAATGCCGGCCGGCCACCGCGAGCCGCCGCCCGACGAGAGCCGCCCGGCCAGCCTGTGGCCCGACAGTGCACGGCACGCCACGTTGGGTACCAGCGGTTTCGCGGTCACCCGTTTCGACCCGCTGGCCGAAGAGCGCGCGCGCTTGCAAACCCAGTTGGCCAGCACCTTCGATGTCTGCCACGCGGGGCTGGCCCTGCGCGCCGTTTTGCTGGTGCAACTGGTGCTGGCCTTGGTCACGCTGACCAGCGTGAGCAGTGCGGCCGAGTGGGCTGCGCTTCAGGCCGCGATGGCCTTTGCCGGCGTGGCCGGCACGCTGCTGTGGCTGGTGCCGCTGTGCGCCGTGCGGCCGGGGCTGTACCGGCTGTCGGCGCCCGGCCGTTCGGCGGTGGTGCTGCTGCTCGGCGCAGCGGCGGCGGGCCTGGCCTGGTGGCCGCTGTGGTGGGCCGGTTTGGCCGGGCCGGCGCATGTTT
>JBBQAI010000175.1:0-6422 GCA_038316205.1 Burkholderiales bacterium | reverse complement strand
GCGCGTGTTCGACATCCTCGAAGAAGGCCTGCTGGCCCTGCGCCCCGAGCTGGACGCCGGCGCGCGCCGCGCCAGCCTGGAGCGGCTGGTCGATCAGGTCGGCCTGCGGCGCGATGCGCTGCAGCGCTACCCGCACGAGTTCTCGGGCGGCCAGCGCCAACGCATCGCCATTGCGCGCGCGCTGGCCGTACAGCCGAAGCTGATCGTCTGCGACGAACCGACCTCGGCGCTCGATGTCTCGGTGCAGGCGCAGATCCTGAACCTGCTGAAAACACTGCAGCGTGAACTGGGTGTGTCCTACCTGTTCATCACCCACAACATCGGCGTTGTGGAGTACATCGCCGACCAAGTGGCCGTGATGAACCGGGGCCGCATCGAAGAGCAGGGCGTGGCGGGACAAGTGCTCGCGGCACCGGGCAGCGCCTACACGCGCACGCTGCTCGCCGCCGTGCCGCGGATCGTGATCGCCGCGATCTGAAGACCGAGAGGGCTGTCGAGGCACGCGTCGCTGCGCGTGTAGTCGGCTCAGGGTGATCGAGTTCTTCTGCCTGCGAAGCTGCCAAACCAAAGCAGTCCGAGCGGGCACCCAACCGACCGCTGCGCCGTTTGCGCGCGATGCATCGGCCAACTATCGTGGCGCCACGTTTCGCGTGTCGCATGTCGCAAACGCATGCCGCGCGAGAGCGCAAGCCCGCATACGACCTGTCCCGAGGCCATGCCGACGGTTCAGGTCACAAGCCTTGCCAAGGGCAAGGGTACCGCCGCCAGGCTGGAAGCGTTGTTGCCGTGATGTGGTGCTCGATAGACGGCTGGCGAGACGATGCACGAACCAAGCTCGCCAGCGCAGTCTTTCCAGTAGGCGGGAACCGCCGTGTGCCGAACTGCACGTAAGGTGGTCTGGGAGAACGGCTGGGCAGCCCGCTTTCTGCCCGACAGGCGAGCATTGGGAACCGTCTGGAGTCGAACTCCGCCGCAGCTCAGCTGATCGGAAGGCGGCAGCGACCCCACTCAAGCCAGTTCGACCACTACGCGCCGTCGCCATCATGTTGCGCAGCGCCAACGAGATGTGAAATTAATTCCTTCCCCAGCCGGTGTGATGAGGCGATGACTAGTGGCTTCGAGTGGCTTACGAGGCTTGTCTAAAGGGCTGCAAACCCGCGTGGGATATGACTTTCCGCCGTATCTTCGTGGCCAATGCAGAGGCAGCGCTCGGGGCGTTGCCGGCGGAAGAAAGGAATACCCTAGCCAGGGCCGAAATTCGCTCAGTGACAATTCGTTTACACGTCTTCGCAGGCTCGCCACGACCCGTTTACAAAGCTGGTGAGTGACTCGCTCGAAGACTGGTCCCTTCGATCAACCTTCCTATCAGGAGTCTCCCGATGCTTAAGAGAACAACACTGGCCAAGAGCCTGTTGATCGCATTCAGCGGAACGGCTGCCATCTATGGCAGCCCGGCCTTCGCCCAGCAAGCGCCCGTGCAGGAACTGCAACGGGTCGAAGTGACGGGCTCGAATATCCGTCGAGTGCAGTCTGAAACCGCTGCACCGGTTCAAACGCTGACGCGTGAAGACATTGACCGTTCCGGCAAGGCGAGCGTTGCCGAACTGCTGCAAACGCTGTCGGTCGACAACCAAGGCTCCGTGCCCACCACCTTCGGCAACGGATTCGCTGCGGGCGCGTCGGGCATCTCGTTGCGCGGCCTGGGTGCTGCGTCCACGCTGGTGCTGGTCAACGGCCGCCGCGTAGCTCCTTACGGCCTGGCAGACGACGGTCAGAAGGTCTTCACCGATTTAAACATGATCCCGCTCGAAGCGGTCGAGCGCGTTGAAATCCTGAAGGACGGCGGCTCCGCCATTTATGGTTCTGATGCCATTGCCGGCGTCGTCAACATCATCCTGAAGAAGGACTTCAAGGGCACGGTTGTCAAGGCAAGCTATGGTCGTTCGAGCTATGGCGACGGCATTGAAAAGCGCGCTTCGGTGACCACCGGCTTCGGTGACCTGGACAAGGACAAGTACAACATCCTGTTCAACTTGGAGGTGGCGCGGAAGGGCGAAATCTGGGACAGGGATCGCGCTGATCGCGGTGACTACATCGGCCGAACCGACCTGCGTGGTATCGGCTTCAGCGCCCAGCAAGCCCTGGGTGGCACGGGCGCCATTACCAACAACAATGGTGCCGGCAGCGCCGTCAACGGCAATGTGCGCGGGCCCGGCAACGACTACTACAACCGCGGCAGTACCGATCCGCTGGCTGCATTCACGAACCCGCAGGCCGGAGCCGCCTGCGGTAACTTTACGAATCACAAGCAAGGTGATCCGGGCTACAACAAGCAGACCGATCCGGCAGGACCCTTCATTCAATCGGGCGTGGGTTGCCTGACCGATGCCACTCAGCAGTATGCTCAAATCCAGCCGAAGCAGGAGTCCATCAACTTCTTTACACGCGGCACGCTGCAACTGTCGAGCAACCTGACCGGCTACGCTGAAGTCAACCTGTACAAGAACAAGTCGGTTTCGTCGTCCACCCCGTCGGGCGTCAGCGCCTCAACCGGCTACCCTGGTGGCCCGGTGGCCAATAACACCATCGGCCTCAGCTCTGCTCACCCGGACAACCCGTACCTCGGCTCGTTCGCACGGTTGCGCTACTTGGCTGCCGATGTGGGCCCGCGCGTCGACATGGTCGACTCCACCTTCACCCGCCTGGTGGCCGGGGTGAAGGGCACTGTCGCCGACTGGGACATCGACAGCGCCTTGCTGTTCTCGCAGAACAAGGTGTTGGACGAGCGCAGCGGCTATTTGCAGCGCGACGTGACCTTCGCTCTGCTGAACCCGGGTGGTTTCAACATTAGGAACCAGCCAACCGTCACCAACGCTGCGTTCGCTTCAGCCAACAGCGCTGCCTATGCCGCACTGCCGGCCGGTACGCTTTGGCGTATCGCCGAGAACGCGGGCCTGAACTCTGCGGCGATGTACGCCGCGCTGTCGCCGACTATCTCGAACGACGCCAAGTCGCAGACCACCCAGCTCGACTTCAAGGCCTCGCGCGAAATCGGCAGCCTCCCGGGTGGCCCGATGGGCTTGGCCCTGGGTGCTGAAGCGCGGCATGAGTCAGTCGAACTCAAGCCCACATCCGGCACCGAGCGCGGCAACATCATCGGCCTGGGCTACTCGGCTTACAGCGGCCAGCGCAATCTGGTGGCTGGCTACGCCGAGTTGCTGGCACCGGTCCTCAAGACCCTGGAGTTGAGCGGCGCCATTCGCGCCGACTATTACTCCGACGTCGGCACGTCGGTGACGCCGAAACTCGGTGCCAAATGGACACCGGTGAAGGAGTTCGCATTGCGCGGCACCTTCGCCGAAGGTTTCCGTGCACCGAGCGCGGCAGAGAACGGCAAGGGCGGCTTGGCGGCGTTCACGACTGCGAAGGACCCGGTGCGCTGCGCATTGGGCATCCAAAGCGCCTGTGCTTCGGCGAGCGTGGCTATCATCACGTCGCCCAATCCGGACCTAAAGCCGGAGAAGTCGCGCAGCTACACTTTGGGTTTTGTCTGGGATCCGACCCCGAAAACCAGCATCGCGGTCGATTTTTTCCAGATTGTTCGCAAGAATGAAATCAACCAGGAAACGTCAACTTCCGCCATCGCTGCCGGCCATGTCTCGCGTGACCCGGCTAGCGCGACCAATACCCCGGGCGATCCGGGTCCGATCATCGCGATTTTGGCCAACTACATCAACTCCACGCAGACCAAGGTCCAAGGCGTCGACCTCGACGCCAAGCAAGGCTTCGAGCTGGGCGGCGGTTTAGGCAAGTTGACGCTGGACGCGAAGTGGACGCACCTTTTCAAGCTGGAGCGCCAGGACACGGACGGCGCCAAGAATGACTTCGCCGGCACGCACGGCAATTGCGACGTCACAAATTGCATCGGTACGCCCGCAGACCGCGCGAATTTTGGTGCGACGTGGGAGCAAGGCGGCGTGAAGTTGTCCGGTGTCGTGAACTACCGTGCCAGCATCAAGAACATCAACTTCAAGGACGATCCTTCCGGTTGCGCGTTCTCTTATGCTGACGGCACTGATGCCCCTGGCGGTTGCAGGATCGCTTCGTTCACCACGCTTGACCTGACCGTCCGCTGGAAGGCGACTGACAGCCTCGAAGTGTTCGGTGGCATCCAAAACGTGCTTGATCGCCAGGCCCCTCTTGATCCGTACACCTACGGTGCAACCTCGTACAACCCGCTGGATTACAGCGGTGCGTTGGGCCGCTTCTACACCGTCGGCGCGAAGTACAAGTTCTAGTCACCGCTCACCGGGCGGTGCCGGAAAGTACCGCCTCAAGCCTGATCTGAACTCCCAAAAAATAGCAGCCACGTGCTGCTATTTTTTTTGTTTCAACGCGTTCTCAAGACTGTTTGTTCGTGCCACGATTGACCCAATTTCTCGGGGAAAGCGCGATGCATGGGCTGGTCTTGCGCTGACATAGAATGCGGGCTTTGCACGTCGGCCGGCAGCGTCAAGACGCCATGGCTCAAGAGGCCAAAAGCCTGCCGTTGCAATGGTTCGCGACACCCGTTCCCTGCTTCCCCTCTGGAGATCCCAGACATGAATTTTTCCAAGCGACAAGCGGACCCGCGCCGGCACCTGGTGGGCATCACGTTTGTCATCCTGTTGCATGCGTTCGTGATCTACGCGCTCGTGACAGGGCTGGCCAAGAAGGTGGTCGATGTGGTGCGCGCACCGATCGAGACCAAGGTGATCGAAGAGATCAAGAAGCCGCCGCCACCGCCCGAAATCATCGTGCCGCCGCCGCCCAAGATGGACGCACCGCCGCCGCCGTTCATCCCGCCGCCGGAAGTGCAGATTGCCACGCCGCCGCCGCCGCAGCCCACCATCACGACCACAGCCACGCCGCCGCCGCCGGGGCCGGTGGTGATCGCACCACAGGCACCCGTGGTCACTGCGCCTGCACCGCCTGCTGCGCCGGCAGCGCGCCCGGCCGTGCTTGCCATCGGTGTCGCTTGCCAGAGCATGGTCCAACCCACGATGCCACGCAAAGCCCTGCAAGAGGGCCTCAGCGGGAGCGTCACCGCGCGTGCCACCATCAAGGGCGGCAAGGTCATCGGCGTCGAGATTCTGTCGTCCAGCCCGCGCGGTCTGTTCGACTCCGCAGTGCGCTCCGCGATGATGCAGTACGGTTGCCAGACCAGCGGTGATCAGGAGATCAAGGCCGACCAGATCTTCGATTTCAAGGTCGGCGAATAGCCGCGCTCGACAGCGACAGGCCAGTGGCCTCGTCGCCCACCCATCTCAACCCGACACGTTCCTCATACAGCTCTCACCGCCAGGAGTCCCATAAGATGTTCATCCGCTTGCAATCCATTCTGGCCGCGTGCCTGATCGCCGCCAGCTTCGTCGGTAGCCCCGAATCAGCGCATGCACAGGCCGCCTCGGCCCCAGCCGCAGAAGTCGCTGCGTCACCGGTCGCGGTGACCACGCCTGCTGCCGCGCCCGTGACCATGGCCGACGCCACCACCACCAAGGAAACCGTCGACAACCCCTACGGCCTGGGGGCCCTGTGGGCGCAGGGCGACTTCGTGTCCAAGTTCGTGTTGATCCTGCTCGCGCTGATGAGCATGGGCAGCTGGTACATCATGGTCACCAAGCTCTACGAGAGCATGAAGCTCAGCGGCGAAGCGAAGCAGGCCCGCAAGGGCTTCTTCAAGGCCCTGACGCTGAATGAAGCCGTCAAGACCCTGAAGGACGGCAGCGCGTTTCGTTTCATCGCGGAAAGCGGTATTGAAGCCGGTGCTCACCATGAAGGCGCACTCACCGACAACATCGACCGCAACACCTGGGTCACGATGGCCGTGAACCGCAGCGTCGATGACGTGCAGAGCCGCCTGCAAGACGGCCTGGCGTTCCTGGCCACCGTGGCTTCGAGTTCGCCATTCGTTGGGCTGTTCGGTACGGTGTGGGGCATCTATCACGCGCTGACGGCCATCGGCATCGCCGGCCAGGCGTCGATCGACAAGGTGGCCGGCCCGGTCGGCGAGGCCCTCATCATGACCGCCATCGGCCTGGCCGTGGCTGTGCCTGCAGTGTTCGGCTACAACTTCCTCGTGCGCCGCAACAAGTCGGCAATGGAATCCGTGCGCGGCTTCGCCGCCGATTTGCACGGCGTGCTGATGGGCGCCAAGATCAGCTCCGTGAGTTCGACCAGCCGTTGAGCCCGGCCAGCAAGGAGACCACAGCATGGGCATGAACATAGGCTCGGGAGGTGAAGAGGACGAAGTCACGTCCACCATCAACACGACGCCGCTGGTGGACGTGATGCTGGTGCTGCTCATCATCTTCCTGATCACGATTCCGGTGGTCACGCAGACGATTCCGATGAGCTTGCCGAAAGAGAGCAATATCGCGCGC
>JBBQAI010000177.1:0-6145 GCA_038316205.1 Burkholderiales bacterium | reverse complement strand
GCGCGTGTTCGACATCCTCGAAGAAGGCCTGCTGGCCCTGCGCCCCGAGCTGGACGCCGGCGCGCGCCGCGCCAGCCTGGAGCGGCTGGTCGATCAGGTCGGCCTGCGGCGCGATGCGCTGCAGCGCTACCCGCACGAGTTTTCGGGCGGCCAGCGCCAACGCATCGCCATTGCGCGCGCGCTCGCCGTACAGCCGAAGCTGATCGTCTGCGACGAACCAACATCGGCGCTCGATGTCTCGGTGCAGGCGCAGATCCTGAACCTGCTGAAGACGCTGCAACGTGAACTGGGTGTGTCCTACCTGTTCATCACCCACAACATCGGCGT
The DNA here is from genome assembly GCA_038316205.1 of Burkholderiales bacterium. GTDB lineage: Bacteria > Pseudomonadota > Gammaproteobacteria > Burkholderiales > Burkholderiaceae_C > Rubrivivax. The sequence goes on along the minus strand of JBBQAI010000177.1, from coordinate 5,818 downwards.
TGTGGAGTACATCGCCGACCAAGTGGCCGTGATGAACCGGGGCCGCATCGAAGAGCAGGGCGTGGCGGCAGAGGTGCTTGCGTCACCGCGCAGCGCCTACACGCGCACGCTGCTGGCGGCTGTACCCCGGATCGAGAGCCATATCGGGCGCTGACTGCCCTGCTTGGAGACCATGATGACGGCGCAGCGGACTCAACCCCCAATCCGGGAGTCCGCGCTGCTGAAGAGGACGAGTCTTGCAATGCCAGGCGGGCCCGAAGCTACTGCAGTTGGAGCCGGCCCCTCCGGGTGCGCATGACGACAGGCCTCTTGCGCCTGGTCGCCGAACTGGTGCAGCACCACCGTGGCCGTCAAGCGACCACCTCGTACTTGAGTCTGCACTGCCGGGATTGGATTGGCAGCGACAAGTGCGATAGCGGTGCATCGACGCCTGCGGAGCAGCGCGGGGGCGTGCGAGGCCCGCCTCTCTGTGATGCCAGGCCCGATCTCTCAAGCGAAAGGATGTTGTGGTGAGCCAACATGCTGGAACATTCGAGATCAATCCGCGTCGTCCGGGTGAGCGGACAAGGCCCGTCGCCACAGCCGGCCCAGCGCATCGCGCAGCCCGCAAACCCGCATCAAACAAGGGATTCCTCCGCATTGAGGTCGACGATTCAGTGCAAATCGAAATGCTGCTCCATGTCGACAAAGGAATACCCTAGCCTGGTGTCGAAATTCGCTCAGTGACAATTCGTTCACACGCCGTCGCAGGCGAGTCACATCCTGTTCACAAAGCTGGTCCGTGACTTGCTAATAGGCTTGGTCTTTCGATCCACTTATCCTCACCAGGAGTTTTCGATGCTTAAGAGAACAACGCTGGCCAAGAGCCTGCTACTCGCATTCAGCGGCACTGCCGCGATGGTCGGCAGCCCGGCTTTCGCGCAGCAGGCCACGCAAGAACTGCAACGTGTGACCGTGACAGGTTCAAATATTGCGCGAACCGATACCGAGACGGCCTCCCCTGTGGAAATTGTCACCCGCGCCGATATCGAAAAATCCGGCAAGGCATCTCTCGCCGAAGTCATTCTGGGCCTCAACGCGAACAGCAATGGCGCGGTGCCTCTGTCGTTCGGTGTGGGCTTCGCTGCGGGCGCGTCGGGCGTTTCACTGCGTGGTTTGGGGGCTAACTCCACTCTCGTGCTGCTGAATGGCCGTCGCATGGCGCCATACGGATTGGCAGACGACGGGCAGCGCACGTTTGTCGACTTGAGCACGATCCCTCTGGATGCGGTCGAACGCATTGAAGTCGTCAAAGATGGCGCCTCCTCGATATACGGCTCGGACGCCATTGCTGGCGTCGTCAACATCATCACGCGCCAGAATTTCACGGGCATGATTGTTAATGCCTCCTATGGCGCAACCAAGTACAACGACGGTTCGGCGGCCAAGGCCTCTGTCACCGGTGGCATCGGTGACCTGAGCACCGACAAATACAACATCTTCTTCACTCTCGAAGCAGCGAAGCTCGGCCAGGTTCGCCAAAGTGACCGCGCCGACCGAGGTGACATTGGCAACCCCGATGTGAGCGGCCGAGGTTATGACTTTGAATCCGGCGATATCCGCGGCTACGGTCGCCCGCGCGCGGGTGGTCCGACCAGCGTGAGCGCCAGCCCGACCGGCTGGGCCCGCGCGGTGACGGGGCCGAATGGTGCTACGCCCGTGGCTGGCTCCGTGTACCAACAGCTCGCCCTCCCTTCGGGTGGCTGCGCGTCGACACTTGTGCTCCCGGCCGGTTACACCGGTTGCCCCTGGAGCATCCTTGACTATCAGCAATTGCAGCCCAAGGAAGACAAGCTCAACTTCATGACCCGCGGAACGCTTGAGATTTCTCCAGCAGTGTCGGCATTCGCCGAGATCGGGCTGTTCAATTCAAAGGTCAGCACGACTTACACGCCCTCTTCGGTCAGCGGTAGCTGGGCTGACCCGGTAGCCGGTACCGTCAAGAACAACACGTTCATCACGATGGGCCCAAATCATCCGGACAACCCGAACGCGGGTAGCAACTCGCGACTGCGTTATGTCACAGCTGATCTGGGTGGTCGCGACAACACATATGACACGACGGTCAGCCGGCTCCTGGGTGGATTCAAGGGCAACGCGATGAACTGGGACTGGGAAGCCGGTCTGCTGTACACCGAAAGCAAGACGAAACAGACCACCGACGGCTACATTCGCGACAGCGTGCTGCGTGATTTCCTGAACGGTACGAACTTGTCAGGAATGAACCCGACATCGACCTACTACCGACTGGGCGCCAATGCGGGTCTGAACAGCGCGGCGACCAACGGTGCGATCGCCCCGCATATTGAAAATGCGTCGAAGACGTCGATTGCCTCGCTCGACTTCAAGGCTTCGCGCGAGCTGATGCAACTCAGTGGCGGTGCCATGGGTCTGGCGGTTGGCGCCGAGTTCCGGCAAGAGAAGGTTGACAGCCCTCCGAAGCCCTACACCTATGAAGCCGACATCATTGGGTTGGGTTATTCAGGATTTACCGGGTCACGTAACGTCACGGCCTTCTATGGTGAGTTGGTGGCGCCCGTGCTGAAGAACCTTGAGTTGAACTTCGCCTTGCGCGATGACTACTACTCAGACGTGGGCAACTCGGTGACGCCTAAGGTTGGGGTCAAGTGGAAGGCGATGCCGGAATTGGTGGTGCGTGGTACCTACGCCGCGGGCTTCCGCGCGCCAGGGGCGGCAGAAAGTGGCAAGAGCGTCGGAGGTTCTGCGGGTTACACCAACGTGATCGACCCCATCCGATGCCCTGGCGGCACGGTGGCTCCCGGCGCGAACGCGGCAGACTGCAATGCGCAAGTGTTGGCAATCAGCACCGCAAACCCTTTCGTCAAGCCAGAAAAGTCGAAGAGCTTCACATTGGGTTTCATCATCGAGCCGGTCAAGAGTCTGAGTGTGTCCGTCGACTTCTGGCAAATCACTCGCACGAACGAAATTCTCGGTGCCGACCCCGCCACTGTACTTGGCAATCCGGCAGGTTTCCCTGCGGCGACAATCACGCGAGACCCATCGGACAATTTGCCTGGCGTTGCGAACTCCGGCACGCTCGTCTCGATCGGTGCACCGTACACCAACGGCCCGAGCACCAAGACCAACGGCGTCGATATCGATCTTCGTCACCGCCTGAGCCTGGGTGAGAACGGCAAGCTGACGACCTCGTTGACTTTGTCGCACCTTGCTTCGTTCAAGCGCACGCTGACCGATGGCAATACCTATGAGTACGCGGGCACCGATGGTCCGACGTCGCTGAGCAGTTCGGCCGGGATGCCCAAGGATCGCGCGACGCTTTCGTCGACCTGGGAGCGTGGCCCCATCGCGCTGACGGGCACCGTGAACTACGTCTCGGGTATGAAGAATGTCGAATTTGAAGGAAGCGGGTGCTTGTTGACTTTTGCAGACGGCACTGATGCGCCGTCGGCCGGATGCAAGACCGCATCGTTCACGACTTTTGATATCTACGGCAAGTACCAGGTGACCAAGAACCTTTCGGTCTATGGTTCGGTGAACAACTTGTTCGACCGTGTTGCGCCGTACGACTTGTCGGCCTTTTACGGCATCACGCACTACAACGCCAGCTACAACCAAGCCGGCGGCTTGGGCCGGGTGTTCAACCTGGGTGCCAGGTACCAGTTCTGACCCTCAAGTTCTAGTCGGCGCTTGTGAGGTGGTTCCGAAAGGAGCTGCCTAAAGCCCGACTTGAACTCCAGAAAAATAGCAGCCTTTCGCTGCTATTTTTTTTGTTTCAACGCGTTCTGAAGACCCCTCGTTCGCGCTTTGATTGCCTCGTTGCCTCGGGGAAAGCGCGATGCATGGGCCGGTCTTGCGCTGACATAGAATGCGGGCCTTGCATGCAGGCCGGCGTCTTCAAGACGTTGTGGCTCCACAGGCCAAAAGCCGGTCATTGCAATGGTTCACGACACCCGTTCCCTGCTTCCCCTCTGGAGATCCCAGACATGAATTTTTCCAAGCGACAAGCGGACCCGCGCCGGCACCTGGTGGGCATCTCGTTTGTCATCCTGTTGCACGCGTTCGTGATCTACGCGCTCGTGACAGGGCTGGCCAAGAAGGTGGTCGATGTGGTGCGCGCACCCATCGAAACCAAGGTGATCGAAGAGATCAAGAAGCCGCCACCGCCACCCGAGATCATCGTGCCGCCGCCGCCCAAGATGGATGCGCCGCCACCGCCGTTCATCCCGCCGCCGGAAGTGCAGATTGCCACGCCGCCGCCGCAACAGCCCACCATCACGACCACGGCCACGCCGCCGCCGCCGGGGCCGGTGGTGATCGCGCCGCAGGCACCTGTGGTCACTGCGCCGGCGCCGCCTGCACCGCCGGCACCGCGCCCGGCCGTGCTTGCCATCGGTGTCGCATGCCAGAGCATGGTCCAACCCGTCATGCCACGCAAAGCCTTGCAAGATGGCACAAGCGGGAGCGTCACTGCGCGTGCCACCATCAAGGGCGGTAAGGTCACCGGCGTTGAGATTTTGTCGTCCAGCCCACGCGGTCTGTTCGACTCCGCAGTGCGCTCCGCGATGATGCAGTACGGTTGCCAGACCAGCGGTGATCAGGAGATCAAGGCCGACCAGATCTTCGACTTCAAGATCGGCGAATAGCCGCGCTCTACAGCGACGGGCCGGTGGCCTCGTCGCCCTCACAGTTCAACTCGATACTTCCCCATACAGCTCATACCGCCAGGAGTCCAACTAGATGTTCACCCGCCTGCAATCCATTCTGGCCGCGTGCCTGATCGCCGCCAGCTTCGTCGGTACCCCCGAAGCAGCCCATGCGCAGGCCGCCTCGGCCGCCACCGCAGAACCTGCTGCGGCGCCCGTCGCGGTGGTCACGCCAGCCGCCGCACCCATGGTCGATGCCACCACCACCAAGGAAACCGTCGACAACCCCTACGGCCTGGGGGCCCTGTGGGCGCAGGGCGACTTCGTGTCCAAGTTCGTGCTGATCCTGCTCGCGCTGATGAGCATGGGCAGCTGGTACATCATGGTGACCAAGCTCTACGAGAGCATGAAGCTCAGCGGCGAAGCGAAGCAGGCCCGCAAGGGCTTCTTCAAGGCCCTGACGCTGAACGAAGCCGTCAAGACCCTGAAGGACGGCAGCGCGTTCCGTTTCATCGCCGAAAGCGGTATCGAAGCCGGTGCCCACCATGAAGGCGCACTCACCGACAACATCGACCGCAACACCTGGGTCACGATGGCCGTGAACCGCAGTGTCGATGATGTGCAGAGCCGCCTGCAAGACGGCCTGGCGTTCCTGGCCACCGTGGCTTCGAGTTCGCCGTTCGTCGGGCTGTTCGGCACGGTGTGGGGCATCTATCACGCGCTCACGGCCATCGGCATCGCCGGCCAGGCGTCGATCGACAAGGTGGCCGGCCCGGTCGGCGAGGCCCTCATCATGACCGCCATCGGCCTGGCCGTGGCTGTGCCTGCGGTGTTCGGCTACAACTTCCTCGTGCGCCGCAACAAGTCGGCAATGGAATCCGTGCGCAGCTTCGCCGCCGATTTGCACGGCGTGCTGATGGGCGCCAAGATCAGCTCCGTGAGTTCGACCAGCCGTTGAGCCCGGCCAGCAAGGAGACCACAGCATGGGCATGAACATAGGCTCGGGAGGTGACGAGGACGAAGTCACGTCCACCATCAACACGACGCCGCTGGTGGACGTGATGCTGGTGCTGCTCATCATCTTCCTGATCACGATTCCGGTGGTCACGCAGACGATTCCGATGAGCTTGCCGAAAGAGAGCAATATCGCGCGC
>JBBQAI010000095.1:0-17030 GCA_038316205.1 Burkholderiales bacterium | reverse complement strand
GGCCCGGCGGCCGAGCGCGAGGAGTACCGCGAAGGCTTCTTCGCCTGGCACGACTTGCTGTGGACCCGCATCAACCTGCGCAACGACCGCCAGAGCTACCAGGACGGGCTGTTCCGCCTGGACGTGCCCACCTTCGACGAGGTGCAGGTGCGCGAGGGCCTGCTCAACGCGGTGGCGCACCGCGACTACCGGCTGGGCGGCTCGGTGTTCGTGCGCCAGTTTGCGCAGCGGCTGGAGGTGGTCAGCCCGGGCGGCTTTCCGCCGGGCATCACGCCTGCCAACGTGCTGGACCAGCAGAGCCCGCGCAACCGGCGCCTGGCCGAGGCGCTGGGCCGCTGCGGCCTCATCGAGCGATCGGGCCAGGGCATGAACCTGATGTTCGAGCAGGCCATCCGCCAGGGCAAGCCGCTGCCCGACTTCACCGGCACCAGCGCGCATGAGGTGCGGCTGTGCCTGAACGGCCTGGTCAGCGACCCGGCGTTCCTGCGCTTCATGGAGCGGCTGGGCGAGGAAACGCTGCGTAGCTTTTCGACGCACGACTTCCTGGTGCTGGACTGCCTGCACCGCGAGCAGCCCCTGACCGAGGCCTTGCGCGCACGCCTGCCGCGCCTGGTGGAGATGGGCGCGGTAGAGAGCCATGGCGGCCGTGGCAAGGGCGCCCGCTACCTGCTGGCACGCCGGCTGTACGAGGCGCTGGGCGCCAAGGGCGTGTACACCCGCAAGAAGGGCCTGGACCGCGACACCAACAAGGCACTGCTGCTGCAGCACATCCAGCGTAACGCGGCCGAGGGTTCGAAGATGATGGAATTCATCCAGGTGCTGCCGGCCTTGCCGCGCAGCCAGATCCAGGTGCTGCTGCGCGAACTGGCGGCCGAGCAGGCGGCGCACATCATCGGCATCAAGAACGGGGCGCGCTGGTTCCCCGGCCCACGGGCCGCCGATTGCAACCTCGCCGGCCTGGTTTCAAATCAAGCGGGCTAAGTTGCAAACCAAACCGAAAAAACTCGTGTTTTTCAACAGCTTGGGCGCATCGGTCCTTTGCAACCTGCGGTGCTGCGGTTGCAATCGGATGGGCGAACACCGATGAGCAACTTCACCTTCCTGCAAGCCGAGTGGCCGCTGCTGCACGAGTCGGCAGTGAAGGCCGAAGCGCTGGTGCACGCCGACGCCCGTGCCGCCTGCTTCTACGCCCGCCGCGCGCTGGAATTGGCGGTGGCCTGGCTGTACAAGAACGAGCGCGACTTGCGCCTGCCCTACCAGGACAACCTGAACGCCCTGATCCACGAGCCCAGCTTTGGCCAGGTGGTGGGCCAGGCTGTGTTCACCAAGACGAAGGTGATCAAGGACCTGGGCAACCTGGCCGTGCACAGCCCCCGCAAGGTGCTGCCTGCCGACGCACTGGTGGCCGCACGCGAACTGTTCCACGTCAGCTATTGGCTGGCGCGCACCTACGGCCAGCGCGGCCGGCCCGACCCCGGGTTGGCTTTCAACCCCGCCCTGCTCGTCCAACCTGCCGCCGCCGGGCCGGTGCAGGCGCAGGCGCAGACGACGGACCAGTTGCAGAAGCTGCAGGCCCAACTGGCCGAGCGCGATGAAAAGCTCTCGACGCTGTTGGGCGCGAAGGTTGCGCTGGACGCCGAGCTTTCCCGGCTGCGCGACGAAGTGGCCGCTGCCAAGAAGGCCAACGCCGCCACGCCCGACACGCACGACTATTCCGAGGCCGAGACGCGCGACTACTTCATCGACCTGCTGCTGAAAGAGGCCGGCTGGCAGCTTGACCCGAAGAAGAACTTCGAGATCGAAGTCACCGGCATGCCGAACGCCCAGAACAAGGGCTACGTCGACTACGTGCTGTGGGGCGACGACGGCAAGCCGCTGGCGCTGGTGGAGGCCAAGCGCACGAAGAAAGGCGCCAAGGAGGGCCAGCAGCAGGCCAAGCTGTATGCCGACTGCCTGGAGGCGCAGTACGGCCAGCGGCCGGTCATCTTCTGCTCCAACGGCTACGAGCACTGGATCTGGGACGACACCCTCTACCCGCCACGGGCGGTACAGGGCTTCTACAAGAAGGCCGAACTGGCGCTGATGATTCAGCGCCGCATCAGCCGCAAGACCCTGGCCACGGCGGCGATAGATGGCTGCATCATCGAGCGGTACTACCAGGTGCGCACGGTGCGGCGCATCGGCGAGACCTTCGAGAGGCACAACCTTCGCAAGGCGCTGGCGGTGATGGCCACCGGCGCCGGCAAGACGCGCACCGTCATTGCGCTGGCCGACGTGCTGATGCGCGCCAACTGGGTCAAGCGGGTGCTGTTCCTGGCCGACCGCGTGGCGCTGGTGAACCAGGCGGTGAACGCCTTCAAGCTGCACCTGCCGGACTCGTCGCCCATCAACCTGGTGACCGACAAGCACACCGAGGGCCGGGTGTTCGTCTCGACCTACCCGACGATGATGGGCCTGATCGACGAGGCCGGGGTTGGCAATGACGTGGGGCAGCGCCGCTTCGGCGTGGGCCACTTCGACCTGATCGTGATTGACGAGGCGCACCGCTCGGTCTACCAGAAGTACCGGGCCATCTTCGAGTACTTCGACTGCCTGCTGGTGGGCCTGACGGCCACGCCCAAGGACGAAATCGACCACAACACCTACGGCCTGTTCGACCTGGAGAGTGGCGTGCCCACCGACGCCTATCCGCTGGACCAGGCCGTGGCCGATGGGCACCTGGTGCCGCCGTTGGCGGTGTCTGTGCCCCTGAAGTTCCAGCGCGAAGGCATCAAGTACGCCGAACTCAGCGAGGCCGAGAAGGAACAGTGGGACGACCTGGACTGGAATGAGGACGGCGCCCCGCCACCCAACGAAGTGGACCCAGCCGCGCTGAACCAGTGGCTCTTCAACACCGACACCGTGGACAAGGTGCTGGCCCACCTGATGACCCGGGGCCAGAAGGTGGCCGGCGGCGACCGGCTGGGCAAGACTATTGTGTTCGCCAAGAACAACGACCACGCCGAGTTCATCGCCCAGCGCTTCAACGTCAACTACCCGCACTACAAGGGCGAATTCGCGCGCGTCGTCACCTACAAAACCGTCTACGCGCAAAGCTTGATCGACGCCTTCTCGGCCAAGGACAAGGCGCCGCACATCGCCATTTCAGTGGACATGCTGGACACCGGCATCGACGTGCCCGAGGTGCTGAACCTGGTGTTCTTCAAGATCGTCCGCTCGCGCACGAAGTTCTGGCAGATGGTGGGGCGCGGCACGCGGCTGTGCCCCGACCTGTTCGGGCCGGGCGAGCACAAGAAGTTCTTCTACCTGTTCGACTACTGCCAGAACCTGGAATTCTTCAGCCAGAACCCGAACACCGTGGACGGCACCACCGGCGAGTCCTTGAGCACCCGGCTGTTCAAGGCGCGGCTGAGCTTGATCGAGGAACTGGACCACAAGGCGGCCAGCGCGCCGATCATCAGCGAGTCACTGCCGAAGTTCGGCGATGTGCCGACCGAGCCGCAGTTGCGCCACAGCACGGCGGTCCACTTGCACCAGGTCGTCGCGGCCATGAACACCGAGAACTTCGTGGTGCGGCCGCAGCGCAAGGTGGTGGAGAAATTTGCCAAGCCCGAGGCGTGGAAGTGGCTGGGCCAGGACGAGCAGACCGAGCTGGCAACCCTGGTGGCCAACCTGCCCACCGAGCTTGTCGACGGCGATGAGGAAGCAAAGCGCTTTGACATGCTGGTGCTGCGCACCCAACTGTCCATCCTGCAGGCCAAGCCGGGCTTTGCCGGGCTCCGCGACCAGATCCGCTCGATCGCTAACGCCCTGGAGCAGCAAGAGGCGGTTCCCGCCATCAAGGCCGAGATCGTGCTTATTCAGGCCATTGCCGGCGACGAGTGGTGGGACGACGTGACCCTGGGCATGTTGGAGAACGCCCGCAAGCGCCTGCGGGCGCTCGTCAAGCTGATCGAGAAGTCCAAGAAGATCGTGGTCTACACCGACTTCGAGGACGAGCTGGGCGCGGAGACCACGATCGATCTGCCCGAGATTGCCGACGGCCTGGACATGGCCAAGTTCAAGGACAAGGCCAGGCAGTTTTTGAAAGCCAATGAGGGCCACGTGGCGCTGCAGCGCCTGCGGCGCGGCCAGCCCTTGACGGGCGTGGACCTGAAGGAACTGGAACGCATGTTGGCCGATGCCGGCGGCTCTGCGGCACTGATCCAGAAAGCCGCAGACGAGAGCCTGGGTCTGGGTATGTTTATCCGCTCGCTGGTCGGCATGGAGCGTGAGGCGGTGGCCCTGGCTTTCAGCGACGTGATCGCCGGAACCAAAGCCACGCCGGATCAGATCGAGTTCATCGAGTTGATCGTGTCCGAGCTGACCGCCAACGGTGTGATGGATGCCGGGCGGCTGTACGAGTCACCTTTCCTGGATATCAGTCCCCAAGGCCCGGAGGCGCTGTTCCCGGTCGCCAGGGTGGAGCAGATGGTGCACGTGTTGAACGAGATCAGGCGGCGAGCAGTGGCGTGATCGTGGCCGCGAGCAGCAAACGCGCGGCTTGAGTCTTTGTCATTCCTGTGTAAACCAGCCGAGAAAATTACACAAAACGCGAGAACGCCTGAGAACCCAACGCGGCAGCGACTCGCCAAAAATCTCAGGCGGATCAATGACTTGGGAACATGCGGGAATCGGCAAGAACGCCAGCAACCAACATTGAAAATCCGCGTGCCGGTGGTTCGATTCCGCCCCAGGCCACCACCCTCTTCTTCGGCGTTCGCGCCAGGAACCTAAAAGCCCCTTTTTTTCAACAACTTAGGGCTTTTTTGTTTCCGATCGATCGGCGCTTGAACCCTTCGAGCCAGACGAATTTGCAGTAACTTTTGCAGTAACCGTCGCTCCGGCGACGCCGCTCCAAAAAGTTACTGCATCAGTCCCGGCAACAAGGCTGCGAAGGCAGCCGCAGGGGGGATGCATGACGTTAGAGCTTATCAAAGGTGACCGAGAAATCCGGGCGTTGAAGCCCGGTGCGAAGAGGTTGAATGACGGGGGTGGTCTGCACCTTCTGCCGTTTGCCAAGGGCCTGACCCACTACTGGCGGCTGGACTACACGTTCGACGGCAAGCGAAAAACGCTGAGCGTTGGCATGTACCCCAAGACCGGCCTTGCCGAGGCTCGGGAGAAAGCGATCAAGGCCTTGACGACTTTGGCCGCCGGTGTAGACCCATCCGACGAGCGCCGCGCGCAGCGCAGCGCCATTCGGGAGCAGATGGAGGCCCAACAACGACAGGCCGACGGCTTGCCCCCAGTCGGCAGCTTCGAGGCCGTCGCACGGCGCTGGTTCGCGGTCAAACAGAGCCTTGCAGGTTCTCGCCCAAGAGCCGCCGCCCCAGATACCGGTACATCATCGTCTGGGTGGCGAATGCTGCGGCCGCAATGCGCTGCGGTGTGGTGCGGTGCGGTGCGGTGCGGAACCGATGAGGCCGCGCAGGTCGCCGAGCAAGGCCGATTCATCGTCGGCGGCAAGGTCTGTTGTGGGCACGGGCGCCGCTGCCGCCGCTACTGCCGCCGCTACTGCCGCCGCTACTGCCGCCGCCACCACCGCTACCACCGATGAAGCACACTGCCGCGTCTTGTGCGCCGCGATCCCGGCTGGCTTGCTGGTGGCGAGCTTGTCCTCCTTCGCGGCGCGGTGTCCGTCATCAGCAGCCCGTCCAGCAGTCCCACAGCTTCCTTCTCGACAGCCAGGATGTCGGCGCTGATCTGCGCCAGCGTGCGTAGCGGCTGCGACTTGTAGAAGTAGCGCGTGAAGCTGATCTCGTAGCCAACCTTGGTTGCGTCGTTGTTGACACGCAGGCGCATTCCTTCGTGAGGCAACACGCAGGCCAAGATGGTTGACGCCGGCCATCCGTCAGTTGATCGAAACTGCGGCTAGCCAGGACCGCTACAGTTGGATACCGTCGAGCCCGGAGGTACGCGATGGAAAAGAACTACCGCCCCATCATCGAATTCGTGCTCGCTCGCGAGGCTGGTTTTGTCGACGATCCTGACGACCCTGGCGGTGCGACCAACATGGGAATCACCATAGCCACCTTGGGCGCCTGGCGAGGCGGCAATGCCACCGTTGCAGAGGTGAGGAGCCTCACGCGCCACGAGGCCGAGCTCATCTATCACAGGAACTACTGGACAGCCGCAGGTTGCCCCGATCTGCCCGCCGGAGTCGACCTGGTCGTGATGGACGCCTGTGTGATGTCGGGCATCGAGCCATCGCTGAACTTCCTTCGCCGCCAACTGGGCTTGGCAGTGAAGCTGAGAAATGCGCACAAGCTCTACCCCAAGACCGAGAAGCACTTGCGCGTTTTCGAGCAGCAGCGGTTGCAGGAACGGCTGCACTTCGCCTGCATGCCGGCCGTAGTTGCGGGCGTTTCAGAACGCAGGCGCGATTTCTACCGCTCACTGGGCACGTTCACGAAATTCGGCAAGGGCTGGCTCAAGCGCGTGGACATGGCGCAAAGGTTGGCCATGCACCTTTGGGCGACCCAATCGCTGACCCCCGATTGAGGCTGACAAAGGTTTGCACCGAAGCCAGTTTCAACACCTCAGTCAAGGCAGGTACAGCTGCATTTCCTCGACTCTGGCCTTGATGGCTGCCACGTTCGCAGCCATCACCTGCACGCGGATGATGGTGCCCCTATCTGCTGTCCACGGTGCGGCCTGAACGGCCTTTTCGGCGCTGCGGAAAGCCACCCATTGGCGTTGCGAAGCACGCAAGAGTTCGCGTGACTTTGGGTCCAGAGCCTGCATCACCTTCTGGTAGGTCTCGTTAAGGCGCCGATCCCAGGCGCGAGTGGCCTCGCCGGTGCAGCTGACCATGCCCGCCGTGCTTTGGCCTGCCGGTGCGGCCAGGCAGGTATCGAGCTGCGTGTCGATGGGGTCTGCTGCAGGCTGCTCTGCTCGGGCCGGCAAGGCGGCCAGTGCCATCAAGAGCATGGCCAGCAGAGCGGGCATCCACACCGCTCGCCCTGCTCGGGTTCGAAGGGTTTCGCATGGCGCTTGGGGACCGTGTGACGGCGACAAAAACAAGGCAATCAGGCCACAAGACATGTCGTTCCGATATTGCGCATCAGCGCGTTCATGGATTCGATTTTCAGGCTCGGTCAACCGCCTCGTCCCACGATGCGCCGTAGCCTGCCCTGTTCAGGTAGCCGCTCAAGGAGTTGAGCAATTTCTCGGTCCAGAACTGGGCACTGCCCTCGCAGGGCAATGCCACCGTGCGGGCGGCAGAGAGTTCGACCATGTGCCAGAAAAAGTTGCTCAGCTGGTCAGCCTCGTTGCGCGAAACGACACTGCCTCGCTCCAGTATGGTCTGCGCGAGTTTGTCATTGAGCTCACGCGCGAAGGTCAGGGCGACCTCCCGTTCCTCAGGGTAGGCGTAGCGAATCACAGCACCTTCCTCATGTCCTGCATGACCGACATCCTGTCAGCCAGCCAACTCAGCTTGCTGATCAACTCCCAGACCGTCATTGTTTCGGTCACGGTCAAGAGAAAGTGTTGATCATTGTTCCTGTCGGCGACGAATTTCATCTTGGTTGGAATATCGGCGGTCTCAAGGACCCAGTACACCTGCACCGGCTCGCCAGGGTTGTGCTTTTCCTTGAGCTTGAAGACTGCTTTCAGGTGCTGCCAGTGCGCAGAGAACGATAGGCCCTTCTCTGCGTCGGGCAACACCCACATCTCGTCGGCTGAAAACTTCCAGTCCTTGAAACGGGCGCCACCAAGCAGCCTGTCGTTGGCAGGCACGTCGCCTGGTTGGTACAAGGTCGGGTGGCCGGATCCAGCAGTGGGTCGAGCGTAAATACGGTCAAGGCGTTTGACCAGGTCACGAAGGTCATCGATGGTTCTGAACTGGTGAACATACTTTTCAGCCATGGTCGCGCTCCGTATGAACTCGCCAATGATGATCCCAGACAGACGGAGCGTCGTCATCCCCATTTTTGACCGACCACCGAAGCGCGAGTCACCGCGCAGGGGATTCAACGGTCGCGCAAGAAAAGCTCGTCCAGCCCCTTCATCGTCACCTGCAGCCAAGTCGGCCTGCCGTGGTTGCCGGTGTCGGCCCGGTCGGTGCCTTCCATCTCGCAGCAGGGCGCTCATCTCTTCAGTGTTCAGGCGGCGGTTCACACGCACCGCGCCGTGTCAAGCCGTGATGGCCACTTGTGCGAGCAAGCATTCGCGTGGTGCCGACCGCTGTACGCGTGTTGTTTGCCTGTTGCAATGAGCCCCAACGAGCTACCAGGCTGCTCCAACCCGCGACGGGGCTTCGCAGTACATCGGGATCGAACCCCCATCGAAGTCGCATGTTCCAACGCTTGGCCGCGGGCGGTCGCAGCCCTGGGGGGCAGAACTGGATAGCAGCCGAGACGAAGGTCAGGCCCGCACGAACTCAGCCGCAGAAAGGCGGCTGGTCAGCGGCCCAAGGTAACCCGGCGGTTCTCGGCTGACGTTGGCGCTGTGGGCTTGAGAAGATCCTTCGACCCCACCCCAGCCGCATCGAGCATCGCACCTTCCGCTCCGTTCGCGACCAGATACCGCTTCACTTCTTCGGCCCGGCGCTGTGACAACAAGGTGTTACCGGCCTCGGAGCCCGAACTGTCGGCGTGGCCCACGATGCGTACCTTGTGCTTGAACCCCCGGTTGGAACTGAGCACTTCCGCGAACACATCGAGTTGGCGCTTCAGGGATTCGGGCAGCACGGCGGAGCCGAAGGCGAAAGCCACGGCGGGAAGAGAAAAGGTCACTGTGGGTTTGACGCCCATGCAAATGAAGCCGTTGTCTCGGAGCTCTTGGCAGGCCGCCTCGGGGAACAGGCCTTCCTTGATGACTGCCGCATCAGGGATGCCGGCACCAAGGTCGGCAACTTGTGCCGACGAAGTTGCGGGCTGAGCAAACGCGAACTGACACGAACCCGCCAGAACAAGACACAGCGCACTCGGAACAGTGATGGATTTGAGCTTGACAAACATAAAATCTCCCATTCGAAACCTAGCCGGATTGACACCAACGACGAACCAGCGCGGCGCTCAGAATCGCTTGACTTTCGAGGTTCTGCACCACCTCGGTTCGAACCGACCTACAGGTGCAGTGGAGCGCTCATTTGGAACGATATTCTGGTATTTTGTGTCATCGACGCAAGGCTGTCCATCACCTCGATTGGGGTCAACCCCGGCAGGTTAGGGTCGACTGCCAAGGCAAGATGAGTCGATGGTTATGTAGCGTGGCAGTCACTCGACGGCAGCAGAATCTTCCGATGTGGGGCGGCTGGCCGAGGATCTTGAGTCCCGATTGTTTTGTTTGTTCAGTCCTGAACCTGTATGTGCCACCGATGCGCACGGCAACTTGATGAACCCATCCGACGACGACGACAAGACCCGGATCTCGCCGCGCAACCGTTCGCGGCTGTCCGACAAGCTTGATTTCCGTCCAGTTCCGGCTTCAACCCCGGCTGCCGACGCAGCACCGCCATCGGCTGAACTGCCCTTTTTCGAGTCGCGTCAAAGCTCGGAGGAACGCACCGTGGAGGAACCGCGGCCCGCCACTCCGCCGGCCCCTCATTTCACCTCGAACGATGACGGGAATGCGCTTCCTCTGGGCATGCGCCTGGCTGAATTTCAGATAGAGCGCGTCCTCGGCGAGGGCGGCTTCGGCATCGTCTACCTGGCTTGGGACTCCACACTGGACCGCCGGGTGGCCATCAAGGAGTACATGCCCTCGTCGCTCGCTTCGCGTGTGGGAAACACCACGCAAGTCGCGGTCAAGTCCGAGCGCCATCGCGAAACCTTTGAAGCCGGCCGCAAGAGCTTCATCGGCGAGGCAAAGACGCTTGCTCAGTTCGACAACGCGTCCCTGGTAAAGGTCTACCGCTTCTGGGAAGCCCATGGCACGGCCTACATGGTCATGCCGTTCTACGAGGGCCGGACCCTCAAGGAAACGCTGAAGGCCATGGGCTCAGCGCCCGACGAGGAGTGGCTGATGGGCCTGCTCGCGCCGCTGACTGAGGCCCTGAACGTGATTCATCGCGAGAACTGGTACCACCGCGACATCGCACCTGACAACATCATGCTGCTCAGCGGCAGCGGCCGGCCGATGCTGCTGGACTTCGGCGCGGCGCGCAAGGTCATCGAGGGCATGACGCAGGCGCTGACAGTCATTCTCAAACCCGGCTATGCGCCCGTCGAGCAATACGCCGAAGTCCCGGACATGGCGCAGGGGCCGTGGACCGATATCTATGCCTTGTGCGCAGTGGTCTACTACGCAATCCGGGGTAAGACGCCGCCGCCCTCGGTTGGGCGAATCATGAGCGACAACATGGTGCCTCTGGCGACAATTTCAGAGGGTCGCTACAGCGAGCGTTTCGTCAGTGCCATCGAAGCCGGCCTGCGCGTTCGGCCCCAAGAACGTCCTGCTTGTATTGACGACTTTCGGGAGCTTCTGGGTTTGGGCCCAGTGTCCGGGGACGAGGCTACGAGGCCAGGACAGAACGTTTCTTCATTTACCGGAGCCACTGCGACAACTGCCGTCCAGCGCACGGCCAGACATGCGACCCATGGCGCGTCGTCGCGGTCGACGCCCGTAGCGGACCCGGCAGGCAGGCGCCGGACGCTGACCTTGGGTCTGGGCGGCGCAGCCGCCTTGCTGGCGCTGGGCGGCGGCCTGTTCGCCGCCCTGAGTCCGAGTCGCGAGCGGACCCCGCCGCAGCCCGACGCGGCGCCGGCTTCTGTTCCTCCAGTTGTCGGGGCAGTGCCTGCTGGGAGGACTGTGAACTCTGCGCCAGCAGCACCGGTTCCTTCATCGCCACCGCCGGTTGTCGCGTCGCCGCGTGAAGCAGCGGTGAGACGATTGCAAGCCGTTTTCGCGAAGCGCTCGACAGCTATCGACGCCGTTCTGTCCATTGCCAGCAAGCGCGTTGTCATCGATCGCGACTCGCTCGTGTTCAGCTTTACACCCAGGCGAGAGATTTATGCTTATCTGCTCCTCGTGGACCAGGAAGGGATGACCAACTTGATTTTCCCGAGCTACGGTTTCGAGGAAAATCGCGTCAAGGCCAATCAACGCATCGACATGCCCAAGGGCGTGGCCTTGGCTGCGGGAGATCCGCCAGGGCTTTGGACTTTTCTACTGCTGCTTTCCGAGGCGCCGCGCGACTTTTCAGCATTCGGCCAGTCCAGCGCAAAAAACATGGGTTGGCTCGCCCTGGACCAGGGGCCACCCAACGCAGCGGTTGGCGGCACGGGAACGTGCCGTACAGCGAATTGCACCGATGAATATGGGGCGTTGATGTTCGATGTCGAAGTCGCACGCGGCGCCTGAGCGTCTTCAAACGCCAGCGCGATTGGCTCAGCCTCTATCCGCTACCGACTCTTGGGACTCGAGTTCAAGGATGGCGGCGGCGTAAAGCCCAATTCCTTGGCCCGCGACTCGTAGCGCGCGGCCAGGTCGGGCTGGTCGCGTTGTCGGTAGAGCAGGGCCAGGTCGTAGCTCGCAATACCGTTGCCCAGCCAATTCGAATATTGCAGCCAGCCGACGTAGCGTTCGATGGACTTGGTCGGATCGAGCGCCTTTTCTGCAACGCCATCGCGATAGGCCTGCCCAACTCGCTTGGCGGCATCCTTGTCGCCGCGCGCCGCGCGGATGAAGTCGCGTTTCAGGTCGGTGTCTGCCGAGTTCGGAACTTGAAATGACGGCTTGTACAGTTTGACGTCGTTGCGACCGAGGATCTTGGCAGCCTCCAGCGAGCCCTCTAAAGCCACCGATGCAGATTGGGCGCGCGGCCCGGCAGGGAACTGCTCCAGGTATTTTTCCGCCAAGTGGACCACATCACGTGGCCACACGCTGGCTTGTATCTGGCGCCACAAGTCTTCTTCTTCCTGCGGGTTCGGCGTGGCAGCGGCAGCTTCCTGCTGTTGCTTCTGCATTTGTGGCGGGGGCAGCACCGGCACCGCGACCTTGGTGTTGTCTGCGATGAAAGGGTCCTGTGCGACCAAACGTACAGCCGACACCGGATGATGGAGCATGGTGTTTCGAACGTCAGAGCGGGTCAGACGGAACAGGTCGGCGAAGCTGGTCTCACCGCTCGCGGCGTTGAGTACCTTGACGAGAGACGCCGTGTAGAAGGTGTTTTGTTTCTCGTCGGCCGGCGAAATTGCCGGTTTGCCGGCAGCCGTCGAGAACGCGATCAGACAACCGGGTGGCGCCTCGACCTGATTGAAGCCGTCGCGGTTGCGAACCGCGGCGCGAATCGAGACACGGCAACTGTCAACGACCACGAAGGTCGCGCCTGCCGTCCTGGGTGCCAGCGGGCCCAGCACATCCTGCGCAAGTTCCAGACTGCCGTTCTGTACGTCACCGAGCAGAGCCGGGTTGATGCCGGCGGCGATAAGCAGATTGCGCGCGTCGTCCTGCACGCCGTGACCGGAAAAGTAGAAAAAGACGGTCGCATCCGGCGGCACAGCCGAAACCTTCCGCGCGAATTTGGAAATGGCGGCCTTGGAATTGTCCAGACCGAGATCCATCGCGTCGGTCACATCGAAACCCTTGGTTTCGAGTGCAGCTTTCAGATCGCGAATGTTTTTCGTGATCGGCGGCAGTTCCTGGCCGTCGGGGTAGTAGCGGTTGCCGAGCAGGAACGCCAGGCGAGCAGTGGAGCTCGCGGCCACGTCTGCCCGCGACGGACCCGAGACAAGCGGCGCAACGCCCAAGGCTGCAACCTGCTTTAACACTTGTCGGCGGCTGTGCCTCACGACCTTAGACATCTGGTTTCCCTGCCCATCACACGAATGGGGGATCTTGCCAGAACCCCTGCGGCGGACCTCTTCGGCCCAAGCAAAACGCAGATTGACTATTTGCTGGGTTTCGCGGTGCCTGTCGTCTGGGTGTTGTCCTTCGGGTCCTGGCTGGCGCAGCCGAGGTTTCCAGCGCCGGCATCAGGTGATCCTGCACACGTTTCCGGTCCGCGGGCACCCTCGCTGCCCTCGGTTGCCGGGCGGCCCGGGCCGACTTCGGAAATGACGCCGCCGCGCAGTCTCGAGGCCACGTTCTCGGTGCGAACCGTGTCCTCGAAGCGGTCGCGACGCGCTGCCTCGGAGATCGAGGCGATGGTCGCCAACACACCTTCCACCTGGGGCGAGCTCGGCGCGTATCCGTTGTAGTACACCGGAATCTCGGCTTGAATGCCCGCGCCGTCGTAGAAAAACAGATAGCCCCCGCCGCCCACTTCCGGCCCGCTCAAAAAGATCGCAGCCCGCTTGCTCAGCAGGGAGCCGGTCTTCACGGGGTCCAGTGAGAGCTTCGGACGCACCGTCACGTACCCCGACTCGCCGGCCGCTGAAGTTCCCGCGATCGCCGACTTGCCGACGCTGACCCGGATGGACTTCGCAGAGTCCAGCGCTCCGAATGGCGTGGGCACGACACCATCGAAGGCGGTTGCGCCGATGTCGATGACCAAGCCAGGCATCTGAGTGCGTGTCCCGATCGAGTTGCTGAAGCCGACACGCGCTCCGATGCTGGCCGTGCCGCTTGTCGCCAACTGGTCGGCGCTGATGTAGACGGCATCGGCATCAACGCCTGCACCTCCCACAGTCACCCGGGTACCCACGACGCGCAGAAGCGACTTCGTTGGTGCCTCGTCGAGTGCCACCGGCGCGCCGCCTGCAAGGGTCGCAGACAGTCCCCCGATGAACTGGTTGCCACTCTGCAGCAGGCTGGCTGAGCCGCCGCCCACGGCTGACAGCAGATTCAACTGCCCTTCCTGCGCGACGACGGCGCTGCCACTCTTCTGCACGATCACGTCGGCCAGGACGCGGATGCGTTTGCCCGCAGAGTCGGTCAGAAACACCTCCTTCGCCAGGCCCATGCCAATCGACGAACGGTAGACGTCGAACATCGCGTCGTCGACCGACGCTGACTTCAAGGCCTTCAAACTGACCGACCCCTTGTCGATCTTGATGCTGCCGCTGAGCTCGAAGACCGCCAGGTTGACGGAACCATCGGTGCCCACGAGCGGCGTAGCGACGCTGATCGACCCGCCGTGCACCTGCACCAGCGGCGCAGTTCCGGCGTCCATCACGATCTGGCCGAATCCGTTGTCGACGGTGACCTTTCCGGCACGTGTGACGCCGTCGGTGGCGCCGACAGCCGTGATGTCGACACGGTTGGCGTCGACGTAGCTGATGTCACCGTCCTTGCCCGCACCGGTGGCGGCAGCGAACTTGGCGACGTCGTTGCCGGCATTGGTCAGTGTGTAGGCGCCGGAGCCCTTGAGAACCAGCCCATCGGCAGTGATGTTCTTGCCCGAAGCCTGGGATACGGTGCCCGCCAGCGTTTCCAGCGTCACCGTCTTGCCCGGCGCAGACAGACCGTCGATGGCCGACCACAGGCCAGAGTCCGCCGAAACGCCGCCGATGACGTAGCCGTTGGCGTTGGCGTTCTTCAAGCTGATGTCGCCAGACGCAACTTTGGCCGCCACGGTGCCGCTCACGGCATTGGTACTGATGCCCATGTTGATGCCGGTCGCCGCCTGCATGCCCAGCGTAGCGGCCGTGACCACGCCGGCCGATTGGCCGATGGCACCCGTCTGCGCTTGCAGCCGCAGCGCGCTGGCACCAACGTTGACCGACTGGTTCAAGCTCAGGTCGCCAGACTCGCTGCGGATCAAAACGTCACCGCCGCGCGTGATGCCTGCGGTTGAACCGACGCTATCAACCGCGATTGCGTTCGCGTTGACGTATCGAAGCGCTCCAGTACCGGACCCCGCCGCCAGCCTGGCCGCGCTGTTGCCGCTGTCGGTCAGGGTCACCGAGCCGTTGCCCCTGAATTCCAGACCTGTGGCCTTGATCGACCCGGTCTGTGTGACGGCGGCCGCACTGCTGGCCGAGAGATCGCCTGCCACGGTGGTCGCTCCGAACGTGGTCGTCGCGCCGCTGCTCGTGGTCAGTGACGCGCCGGTGCTGCCGGAGACCGTCAGCGCCGTGCCCGCCGTGGTCGAGCCAGCGCCGCTGAGTGTCAGCACCGTGTTCAACGCGTTCTTGTCCACCAGGCTGGGGAGGTTGCCCGCCGCGACCGTGACCACGCCCGTGAAGTCGTTGTCGGCGTTCCCCAGCGCGACGTTCTTGCCGGTGGCGGTGATGGCGCTGGTGCCGCCCACCGTCAGCGCGCCGGTCTGTGCGATGTCGTCACCGGCCGTGCTGCGCAAGGCAGCGCCGATCTGGGTCGCGCCGAAGGTGGTCGTGCCGCCGCTGCTGGTCGTCAGTGCAGCGCCAGTGCTGCCCGAGACGGACAGCGCCGCGTTGGCCGTGGCCGAGCCTGAGCCACTGAGTGCCAACACTGTGGTCAACGCGTTCTTGTCGACCAGGCTCGTCAAGTTGCCAGCCGAGACCGTGACCACGCCGGCGAAGTCGTTGTCCACGTTCCCCAGCGTGACGTCCTTGCCTGCGGCCGCTATGGCCGTGATGCCGCTGACTGTGAGCGCGCCAGTCTGAGTGACGTCGCCGCCGACCGCGCTGCTCAGGTTGGTGCCCACGGTGGTGGTGCCGAAAGTGGTCGCGCCGCCGCTGCTGGTGGTCAGCGCGGCACCGGTGCTGCCGGAAACCGTCAGCGTCCCGCCTGCCGTGGCAGAGCCCGACCCGCTAACCGCCAACACGGCGGTCAAGTTGTTCTTGGCCACCAGGCTGGCGACGTTGCCCGAAGCGACCGACACCACGCCAGTGAAGTCGTTGTCCAGGTTGCTCAAGGTGATGTTCCTGCCCGTGGCCGTGATGGCGCTCGTGCCGCCCACGATCAGCGCGCCGGTCTGCGTGACGTCGTCACCCGCCGTGCTGCTCAGGTTGGTGCCGACCGTCGTCGCGCCGAAAGTGGTCGTTGCGCCGCTGGTCGTGGCCAGTGCAGCAGCGGTGCTGCCTGAGACTGTCAGCGGTCCGCCAGCAGTTGTCGAGCCCGAGCCACTGAGTGCCAAGACAGCGGTCAGCGCATTCTTGTCGACCAGGCTGACGAGCCTGCCCGCCGCAACGGTGACCACGCCTGTGAAGTCGTTGCCCGCATGCGCCAACGTGACGTCCTTGCCCGTTGCCGTGATGGCGCTGGTGCCGCCCACCGTCAGCACGCCGGTCTGCGTGATGTCGTCACCCGAAGTGCTGCTCAGGTTGGTGCCGACGGTGGTTGCGCCGAAAGTGCTCGTCCCCCCACTGGTGGTGGTGAGTGCGGCGCCCGTGCTGCCGAAGACCGAGAGCGTCCCGCCGGCGGCCGCAGAGCCTGAGCCACTGAGGGCCAACACCGCAGCCAGCGCATTCTTGTCCGCCAGGCTGGTCAGGTTGCCCGCCGTAACCGTGACGACACCGATGAAGTCGTTGTCCAGGTTCCCCAGCGTGACGTCCTTGCCCGTTGCCTTGATGGCGGACGCGCCACCCACCGTCAGCGCGCCAGTTTGCGTGACGCTGTCGCGGGCCGTGCTATTCAGGTCAGTTCCCACATTTATCGCGCCGAAGCGGGTCGGACCGCCGCTGTTCGTGGTCAGTGCGGCGCCGATATTGCCGGACACTGTCAACGCGGCGCCTGCTTCAACAGAGCCTGAGCCACTGAGGGCCAGCACCGCTGTCAGATCGTTTTTCCCCACCAGGCTGACAAGGTTGCCTGCGGTGACGGTGACCGCAGCGGTGAACTCATTGCTGGTGTTCCCCAGCGTGACGTCTTGGCTGATGGCCGACACGGTGCTCGCGCCGGTAACCGTCAAGACGCCCGACTGCGTGACTGCGCCCTGCGAAAGTGCATCCAACGTGGCGTAACTGCCGCCGGTCAGGCCCAGCGTGCCGCCGGCGACGGCAACAAGGGCACCGGCATTGCCACCGATGACCAGTGCATTCGCATCGGTCACGCTGGCGCTGGTGAAGCTGCCGCCGCCGGTGCTGGCCAACGAAACGGTTGCGAAGTCATTGGTCGCCGTGCTCAGCGTCGCCGTGATCGGGTTGGTGTCGGCCGTCAGCGTCGTCGTGCCACTCACC
>JBBQAI010000007.1:0-75541 GCA_038316205.1 Burkholderiales bacterium | reverse complement strand
CAACGACCCGAACAGCGTCTCGCTGCAGGCGTTGTCCCAGCAGTCGCCACGCCGGCTCATCGATGCCGTGATGCCGTACTCCTTGAGTACGTCGCGGAAGTCGGTGCTGGCGTACTGGCTGCCCCTGTCGCTGTGGAACATCAGCCCGCTGACCTTGCTCGGATGGCGCTTGAACCAGGCCATGCGCAGGGCGTCGATGACGATGTCGCGCGTCATGTCCTCGCGCAGGCTCCAGCCCACCACCTGGCGGCTGAACAAGTCGATCACCACGGCCAGGAACAGCCAGCCTTCATCCGTGTGGATGTAGGTGATGTCGCCCGCCCACACCTTGTCGGGCTCGGCCACCGTGAACTGCCTGTCCAGCAGGTTCGGTGCGATCGGCAGGTCATGGTTGCTGTCCGTGGTGACCTTGAAGCGGCGCTTGCCCTTGGCACGGATGCTGTGCAGCTGCATGAGCTTCTGAACCCGTTCCTTGCCCACCCGGATGCCCCTGGCCAGCAGTTCCTTCCACGTCCTGGGCCAGCCATAACCACCGCGAGTCTCGGCGTGGATGGCCTTGATGTGCACCAGCAGTGCGTCGTCGCTGAGGTGGCGCCGCTGCGCCGTGCTGGCAGCCCGCACGAAGTGCTCGTGGTACCCGGCCACGCTTGCCTCGAGCACCCGGCACTGCACCGAGATCGGCCACACCCGGCGGTGCCGGTTGATGAAGGCGTACTTCAACTCTGCGCTTTCGCGAAGTACGCCGTCGCTTTTCCCAGGATGTCGCGCTCCATCTTCACGCGCGCCAGCTCGGCCCGCAGCCGGCTGATCTCCATCTGCTCGGCGCTCACGACCTTGATGTCAGCACCTTTGAGCTTGCCCAGGCGCTCTGCCTTGACCCAGTTGAACAGCGTCTGCTCCACCACGCCCAGCGACCTGGCCGCCGCCGCAATGCTCTGCCCGCCAGTCACCAGCCGCACGGCTTCCTGCTTGAACTCCAGCGTGTAGCGCGCCCGCACTGTCTTCGTCATTTCCATACTCCTTGCTTGCATTGAACCACTCAGCAAGGGGTACGTTTTTCGGGGGCAAGGTCAGTGCGGACGAGGTCCAGTCGCTCTTGTTCCTGCGGACCGAGCGCTGGCGCTTGACCCACCAGTGCAATTCGGTCCAGACGTGGCACAGAGGCGTCCGCCTGTTCGGCCGAGTCCGCTGCTTGCTGGCGCCGGTGGTTGGCCAGCGTGAGGTCGAACTCGGTCACCTCTACGGCGAGCAGGACCTTCGCCTTCTCCAGAAGGTGCGTGCCAAGGGACTTGGTCACCAGGCTGCTGTGGCCGGGGAACGCAGCCCGCGCGTCGGCCGGAATCTTGCGGACGAAGTAGAAGGTCGAGCCCCTGCGGGACAGGTACTGGGGCGACTTGCCGCGGGCAGTGGTGCCCACGAGTTCGAGGCGGTGCCGAGGGGGCGTGGGATGAGGCCGAGTCTGAGGGTTGGTCTGTGACACGAGATGCTCCATGCAAGGATTGACATGGGGCCGCTCGGCGCAGCAGGGGGCAGCTCAGGAGGACATCAATCGTGCGCCGGGCGATGGCGGCACAACTGCTATACCGGGTGCTATACCGACTGCTATACCGAAGGCCCTTCGGGATAGCATCGCGACACATAGACCGGTTAGCAGAAAAATGAAAAAGTCCTTGTAAATCAAGGACTTACAAGGACTTTTCGAATAGTTGGCGGAGTGGACGGGACTCGAACCCGCGACCCCCGGCGTGACAGGCCGGTATTCTAACCAACTGAACTACCACTCCGCAGCGGTGGCGACGTTCCGGCTTGCGCCGCAAGTGTCACCCTACTTGTCTTGCCAGCAACTCACGCAGCGCCAACCGAAGCTGGCGTCCCCTAGGGGATTCGAACCCCTGTAGCCACCGTGAAAGGGTGGTGTCCTAGGCCTCTAGACGAAGGGGACCGTGACCATCAAAACTTCTTTCAACACCAACTCTTGAACAGCGCTTGCGGTATTTGGTGGAGGTAAACGGGATCGAACCGATGACCTCTTGCATGCCATGCAAGCGCTCTCCCAGCTGAGCTATACCCCCATAAGGTATCTGTTGGTTTGATCCGCCTGCCTCAAATGCTTCCTCCTGCATTCTTGGCTTTCGTATCAATCCGGCGCTGTTCAAGCGAGTCTGTGAGTATAGATCAATTTTCAAAGATTCCGCAAGCTCGTCAGTACCTTCTCCCTCGGGAAAAGCGCCAACACCGCGTCGATGGAAGGCGTTTGGACGCGACCGCAGACCAGCACGCGCAGGGCCGGTGCCAGTTGCGGCATCTTCAGTTGGTGGGCAGCCAAGGTTTCCTTGATGGCTGCTGCGATGGATGCCTTGTCCCAGGGCACATCGGCCAGTTTGTCGCGCAGGCTGCGCAGGCCCAGCCACACGGCTTCGGTGACGTGCGCGGCCAAGTCCTCTGCCCTGGGTTGCACGGGTACGAAGATCATCTCGGTCCAGTCCGCCAATTCCACCACCGTGGTGCAACGGTCCTTGAACACAGCGGCCGCGCGGGCCAGCAAACCGAGGTCATCGGCTGCGACGCCGCGCGACGCCAACTGCCGCTGCGTCAAGGCCGCCAAGCGGGCGTCGTCGGCCGCCTTGATGTAGTGCGCATTGACCCAGGCCAGCTTGGCCGGATCCCACTGCGCGGGGCTCTTGGCCAGGTGGCTGCCGTCGAACCACTGCACCATCTGCTCGCGACTGAACAGCTCTTCGTCGCCGTGGCTCCAGCCCAGGCGGGCCAGGTAATTCAGCATCGCCTCGGGCAGATAGCCGGCGTCTTCGTAGGCGGTGACGCTGAGCGCGCCACGGCGCTTTGAAAGCTTCTGCCCGTCGTCGCCCAGGATGATCGGACAGTGGCCGAACTGCGGCAACGGCGCGTTCAGCGCGCGGAAGATGTTGATCTGCCAAGGCGTGTTGTTGATGTGCTCGTCACCGCGAAAGACGTGGCTGATCGCCATGTCGCTGTCGTCCACCACGACCGCGAAGTTGTAGGTCGGCACACCGTCGGGGCGCAGGATGATGAGATCGTCGACCTCGGCGTTGCTGATGCTGATCCTGCCCTTCACCAGATCGTCCCAGCTAACGATGCCCGACACCGGATTGGCGAAGCGCACCACCGGCTTCACGCCTTCGGGAACGGGCGGCAAGACCTTGCCGGGTTCGGGGCGCCAGCGGCGGTCGTAGAGCGTTTTTTCGCCGCGTGCGCGTTGCGCTTCACGCATCGTGTCCAGTTCTTCGAGCGTGGCGTAGCAGCGGTAAGCGGTGCCGGCGGCAATCATCTGCTCGACCACCGCGTGGTAACGCGCTAGGCGCTGCATCTGGTAGACCGGACCTTCGTCGTGGGCCAGACCCAGCCACTGCATGCTGGCCAGGATCTGGTCCACCGAATCTTGCGTCGAACGCGCGACGTCGGTGTCTTCGATGCGCAGCACGAACTCGCCGCCGAAGTGGCGGGCGTAGGCCCAGGAATACAGCGCCGTGCGGGCCGTACCCAGGTGCAAAAAGCCGGTGGGCGACGGGGCGATGCGGGTGCGGACTTTGGCAAACATGGATGGGCGGGATGCGGTCATGCCGCGTTCATGCCACGGGCAAGATCGTCGGTGATGTCATCGACATGATCCAGGCCCACCGCCAGGCGTATCAGGCCCTGGCCGATGCCCGCGGCCAGGCGCTGCGCTTCGCTGAGCCGGCCGTGCGAGGTGGTGGCGGGGTGGGTGATGATGGACTTGGTGTCGCCCAGGTTGGTGGCGATGCTGAGCACGCGCGTGCTGTTGATCAGCTTGAAGGCGGCTGCCTTGGCGCCCTGCGGGTCATCGGCGCGCATGTCGAAGGACAGCACCGCGCCGCCCAGGCCCGACTGCTGTCGCATGGCCAGTTCGTGCTGCGGGTGCGAGGGCAGGCCCGGGTAGTACACGCGCGCCACGCACGGCTGCTGCTCGAGCCAACGCGCCACGGTCAGCGCGGCCTCGCTCTGCGCCTTCATGCGCAGCGACAAGGTCTCCATGCCCTTCAGAACCACCCAGGCGTTGAAGGGCGCCAAGGTCATGCCGGCGGTGCGCACCACGGGCCCGAAGACATCGCGGATCAGGCGGTCGGAACCGCACAGCGCGCCGGCCATCACACGGCCCTGCCCGTCCAGGTGCTTGGTGCCGGCGTGAATCACCAGGTCGGCACCGAAAGCCAGCGGACGCTGCAATGCCGGCGAGCAAAAAGTGTTGTCCACCGTCAGCAGTGCGCCGGCTTCGTGCGCCAGGTCGGCCAGGGCCCGGATGTCGCAGACATCGGTCAAGGGGTTGGTTGGCGTTTCGGCGAACAGCAGTTTGGTGTTGGGGCGCAGGGCGGCGCGCCATTCGCTCAGATCGGTCTGCGAAACGAAGCTGGTCTCGACACCGAACTTGCCGAACTCCTTGGCAAACAGGTTGATCGTCGAACCGAAAACCGAGCGCGAACACAACACGTGGTCTCCGGCCTTCAGCAAGCCCATGATGACCAGCAGGATGGCGCTCATGCCGGTGGACGTAGCCACCGCCGCTGCGGCGCCTTCCATCGCCGCCAAGCGCGCTTCGAAGCTGCGTACCGTGGGGTTGCTGGTGCGCGAGTAGGTGAAGTCCTCCATCTCGGCAAACCGCCGTGCCGAGGTCTCGGCGTCGGCTTGCACGTAGGCGCTGGTCAGGAACAGGGCCTCGGAATTTTCACCGTACTGGCTGGGCGGCAGCGCCGTGCGCACCGCCAGGGTTTCGGGCCGCAGACCTTCGGGAAGGCCGGTTTTGGGTTGGCTCATGATCGAACGTCCGCGCCTTGCAAGGCCAGACGCGAGCCCGCCTCGGCGGCTTCTTCGGTGGTGTCGAACTGCAGACGACGCTGGGCCTGCAACGTGGCGAAATCTTCGGCCGACACGTCGCCTGTGATGTAGTGACCGTCGAAACAACTGGCCTCGAAGCCGACGATCTTCGGGTTCAGTGCGCCGACCACGCGCTTCATCGCGTCCACGTCCTGGTAGATCAACTGGTCGGCGCCGATGAAGGCGCGTATTTCTTCGATGCTGCGGTTGTGCGCGACCAGTTCGTCCTTGGTCGGCATGTCGATGCCGTAGACGTTGGGAAACCGTACCGGTGGCGCGGCGCTGGCCATGTAGACGCGGTTGGCGCCGGCCTCGCGGGCCATCTGCACGATCTCTTTGCTGGTGGTGCCGCGCACGATGCTGTCGTCCACCAGCAGCACGTTGCGACCCTTGAATTCCATGCCGATGGCGTTGAGCTTCTGGCGTACGCTTTTCTTGCGCACCTCGTGGCCCGGCATGATGAAAGTGCGGCCCACGTAGCGGTTCTTGACGAAGCCTTCGCGGTACGGTTTGCCCAGGCGGTGGGCCAGTTGCATCGCACTCGGCCGGCTCGATTCGGGGATCGGTATCACCACGTCGATGTCCGACGGCGGCAGCGTGCTGATGACGCGCTGGGCCAGCGTCTCACCCAAGTTCAAACGCGCGTGGTAAACCGACACACCGTCCAGCACCGAGTCGGGCCGCGCCAGGTAGACGAACTCGAACATGCACGGATTCAACGACGGGTGCTCGGCGCACTGGCGGGTGTGGATGGTGCCGGCCTGGTCGATGAAGATGGCCTCGCCCGGCGCCACGTCACGGGTCAACTTGTGGCCCGTGCCTTCCAGCGCCACCGATTCGCTGGCCACCATCACGCCCCGGCCCTGGTCGCCCACACTCTCACCAAAGCAGAGCGGGCGGATGCCGAACGGGTCGCGGAAAGCCAGCAGCCCGTGGCCGGCAATCAGCGCAATCACGGCATAAGAACCCTTGATGCGGCGCTGCACCGCGCCCACGGCCTTGAAGACTTGTTGCGGTGTCAGCGGCAGGTCACGACCGGCCAGTTCCAGTTCGTGGGCCAGCACGTTGATCAGCACCTCGGTATCGCTTTCGGTGTTGATGTGGCGGCGGTCCACGGCGAACAATTCGGCCTTCAGCGCCTGGGCGTTGGTGAGATTGCCGTTGTGCACCAGCACGATGCCGTAGGGCGCGTTGACATAGAAAGGCTGCGCCTCTTCTTCGCTGTAGGCGTTGCCGGCCGTGGGGTAGCGCGTCTGGCCCAGGCCGACGTTGCCGATCAGGGTGCGCATGTTGCGCGTGCGGAAGACGTCGCGCACCATGCCGCGGGCCTTGTGCATGAAGCACTTGGTGCCTTGCATGGTGACGATGCCGGCGGCGTCCTGGCCACGGTGCTGCAGCAGCAGCAGCGCGTCATAGAGGAGCTGGTTGACTGGCGCTGGTGAGATCGCGCCGACGATGCCGCACATGGTGTGTCGTGTCCCTTTGAAAGGAAGTGAGGAAGTGAGGAATTGAGGAATTGAGGGGGCGGGTATTCAGGCGCGCAACGAGCGCGCCACGGCGTCGGGGAGCAAAGGTTTCAAGGCCTGCAGCGTGCTGCCCAGCCAGCGCGCGCCTTGCGAGTCGCGCCAAGCTGCCGATTGTGCGGCCGGCGTCAAGGCCACGACCGACGACACGGCCAGCAACAGCACCACGCCGCGCAAGATGCCGAAGCCTGCGCCCAACAAACGGTCGGGCAGCGACAGCGGCGTGGCGTGGATCAGCATGCGCGCCAGCTTGGCGATCAAGCCCCAGACCACCAGCGCGGCGATGAAGCACAGGCACAGCGCCGCCGCCAGGTTCAGCGCCGACCCGGGTGTGCCCACCGGCAGGCTGGGCGCCAACTGCGGTGCCGCCCATTGCGCGGCGAACCACGCGACGACCCAACCCGCCAGCGACAGACATTCGAAAACAAACCCGCGCATCAGGCCGACGACCACCGAAGCCAGCAAGACCGCCAGCAAAGTCCAGTCGGCCCAGGACAGCGCCGGCAGGATGTCTTTCAAAACCAGCCCGTCAAAGCGCCACAACGGCTGCTGGCAGACCGCTGCGCTTGACCTTGGCCGCGACGGCCTCGGCCTCTGCGCGATTGGCGTACGGACCGACGCGCACCCGGGTGCGCGCGCCCTTGTCGGACTCGACGACCTGGGTGTAGGTTCTCAGGCCGAGTTTCTCGATCTTGGCGCGGGCCTCACGCAGCTTGCCGACTTCGCTGTAGGCACCGGCCTGGACGACGTAGCGCCCACCTTCGGCCGGCGGCATGAGCGCCGCGCCCGCAGCCGCGGGCACTGTCGGTGGCGCGGCGAGCACCGCGCCTGACCTGCTGGCTGCCAGCGGCACGGGCAAAGGAACGGGCACGGGGACTGGCACCACAGCGGGCGCAGCCACCGCACGGACCGGCACTGGCACTGGCACTGGCACTGGCACTGGCACTGGCACGACCGGTGCAGCGGCCGACACCGGTGCCTCTTCCGTGCCTGCGTCGGCCGGCAGAACCGGCAGCGGCTGCGCCTTCGATGTAGTCACATCTTTGCCCGTCAGCCCGCTGGCCACCGAGTCGCGCCGGGGCACTTCGATCGGGATGTCGATCGGCAAAGGGCGCGGTTGCGTCTCGAAGAGCACCGGGAAGCCGACCACGCCGATCAGCAGCAACACGACGGCACCAACCAGGCGACGGCGAGCCTGTGTGCGTGCGGCTTGTACCTCGGTGGGGTCGTCACCCATCGCGGTCGGCCGAGCGCGCTCGAGGGTGGCGATGGGGGTTTTCGGTCGCAGGAAAGGGATGCGCATGCGGCAGGCGGTTCAGCCGACGTGGGCAGCCGTCAGCCGGGGCAGGCCTTCCTTGAGCACGCCGCCCACGGTGTAGAAGGACCCGAAAACCACGATTCTATCGGCGGGGTCGGCGCTGGCTGCAGCCGCGCGCAGGGCCTCGGCGGGGCTGGCGTGGCAATGGATGGCCACGTCGCGCACGCCGCAGGCTGCACGCACCAGTTCGGCCAGAGCCTCAGCGCTAGCGGCACGCGGGCTGGGCAAGTCGCAGCAGTGCCAGACGTCCACCAGCGGCGCAATCTTGGTCAGCAACCCGGCGATGTCCTTGTCGGCCATCACACCGAACACCGCGTGGGTGCGCGGGAAGAAACCCATCGCGTCCAGGTTCAGCGCCAGCGCGGCCACGGCCTGCGGGTTGTGGGCCACGTCCAGCACCAGCGCCGGCTGGCCAGGCACGATCTGGAAACGCCCCGGCAATTCGACCAGCGCCAGCCCCGTGCGCACGGCCTGGGCGTTGATCGGTAGGCGGTCGCGGATGGCGATCAAGGCGGCGATGGCACCGGCCGCGTTGAGAAGCTGATTGGCGCCGCGCAGCGCCGGGTAGGACATGCCGTGATAGCGCCGGCCTCGGCCGCTCCAGGCCCACTGCTGGCGGTCGCCGGAATGGTTGAAGTCGCGGCCGACCAGCCACAGGTCGGCGCCGATCGCTTCAGCATGGGCGACCACGCTCTTCGGCGGCACCGGGTCGCTGACGATGACCGGCTTGCCCGGCCGCATGATTTGCGCTTTTTCCAGGCCGATGCTTTCGCGGTCGGGTCCGAGGTATTCCATGTGGTCCAGGTCGATGCTGGTGATCACAGCGCAATCAGCGTCAAAGGCATTCACGCTGTCGTAACGGCCGCCCAGCCCGACTTCCAGAATCACCAGATCCAGCTCCGTCATCGACAGCAACCGCGCAATCGCAAGGGTGCTGAATTCGAACTGCGTCAGCGTGATATCCCCACGCGCGCCCTCGACGGCCGCGAATTGCAGCGCCAGCGCTTCGGCCGTCACCGGTTCGCCGTTGACCCGGCAGCGCTCGGTGAAGTGCACGAGTTCGGGCTTCTGGTACAGGCCCACGCGGTAGCCGGCGTGGCGGGCGATGGACTCCAGCATCGCGCAGGTGCTGCCCTTGCCGTTGGTACCGGCCACGATGATCACCGGCACATCGAAATGGATGCCCAGGCGTCGCTTGACCTCGGCCGTGCGCTCCAGCGACAGGTCCATGGTCTTGGGGTGCATGGCCGCGCAATGGGCCAGCCAGTCGTCGAGGGTCAGGGGCGTGGTCATCTGAAATGAAACCGGGCCGTTGACGGCCCGGATAGTTGGGCGAATGACCGTGCCGTCAGGCCACGGCGTCGGCGCTTTGGCGCTGCAGCATCGCCAGCAGCCTTGAGATATTCGGCCGCAGTTGGCGGCGGTCGCAGATCATGTCCAGCGCGCCGGTGCCGATCAGGAATTCGCTGCGCTGGAAGCCTTCGGGCAGCTTCTCGCGCACGGTGTTTTCAATCACGCGCGGGCCGGCGAAACCGATCAGCGCCTTGGGCTCGGCGATGACCACATCACCCAGGAAGGCGAAGCTGGCCGACACGCCGCCCATGGTCGGGTCGGTCAACACGCTGACATAAGGCAACTTGGCCTTGGCCAGGCGGGTCAGCGCGGCATTCGTCTTGGCCATCTGCAGCAGACTCAGCAGGCCTTCCTGCATGCGCGCGCCGCCTGTGGCCGTGAAGCTGACGAAGGGTATTTTCTGCTCCACGGCAGCTTCCACGCCGCGCACGAAACGCTCGCCGACAACACTGCCCATCGAACCGCCCATGAAGTCGAATTCGAAGCAGGCCGTCATCACCGGCACGCTCATCACCGCGCCACCCACCACCACCAGCGCGTCGGTCTCACCGGTGGCTTCCAGCGCGGCCTTCAGGCGCTGCGGGTACTTCTTGCTGTCCTTGAATTTCAGCGGGTCCACCGGCATCACTTCCTGGCCGATTTCCCAACGGCCTTCCGGGTCGAGGAAGGCGTTGAGGCGGGCCCGGGCGTTGATGCGATGGTGGTGGTCGCACTTGGGGCAGACATTGAGGTTCTGCTCCAGGTCGGTCTTGTAGAGCACCGTCTCGCAAGACGGGCATTTGATCCACAAGCCTTCGGGCACGGCCCGGCGTTCGGCCGGGTCGGTCGGCTGGATCTTGGGGGGCAGTAACTTTTCGAGCCAACTCATGCGATCACCTCGGGGGTCAAACGTCAGGCGTCCAGGGCGGTGCGGATCTCGGCCATGAAGGCCCGTGCCGCTTCGGAGGCACGTTGAAGGTTCTCTGCAGCGGACGCATTGTGGCGCGTCTCGGTTTCCAAAATCTGGATCAGCCGCGAGCCGATCACCACCGCGTCCGCCACGTTGCTGACCGCTTTGGCCGTGGCCGCATCGCGGATGCCGAAGCCGACGCCCACCGGGACGCTGACGTACTCCCGGATGCGCGGCAGCATCGCGGCCACGGCGTCGGTGTCCAGCGCGCCCGAACCGGTCACGCCCTTCAGCGACACGTAGTAGACATAGCCGCTGGCGATGCGACCCACGTCCTTCATGCGCTGCACCGTGCTGGTGGGGGCCAGCAGGAAGATCAGGTCCATGCCCACGGCCTTCAGGCGTGCCGCAAAGGCCTCGCACTCTTCGGGCGGGTAGTCCACCACCAGCAGGCCGTCCACGCCGGCCGCCTTGGCGTCGGTGATGAAAGAACCGTCGCCGTGCCGCTGGTCGTAGCGTTCCACTGGGTTGGCGTAGCCCATCAGCACCACGGGCGTGCGGTTATTGGTGAGCCGGAATGCGCGGACCATGTCCAACACCTGCGTGGCGCCGATGCCGCGCGCCAAGGCGCGTTCGCTGGCTTTCTGGATGACCGGGCCGTCGGCCATCGGGTCGCTGAAGGGCACGCCCAGTTCGATGATGTCGGCACCGCCGTCGGCCAGCGCCTGCATGATTTGAGGCGTGGCATCGGCGAACGGGTCACCGGCGGTGACGTAGGGAATCAGCGCCTTGCGGCCCTGCGCCTTCAGTGCGGCGAGAGTGGCCTGGATGCGGCTCATGACAGTCCGCCTTTCACGCTTTGCCCCTGGCAGGAAGGCCGGCAATAGAACGCGGCGCCCGACAGGTCGGCAACGGTGCCGATGTCCTTGTCACCGCGCCCACTCAGGTTCACCAGCAGGTGCTGGTCGGGCCGCATCGTCGCGGCCAGCTTCATCGCGTAGGCCACGGCGTGGCTGCTTTCCAGCGCCGGGATGATGCCCTCGGTGCGGCACAAACGGTGGAAGGCCGACAGCGCCTCGCCGTCCTCGATGGACACGTATTCGGCGCGGCCGATGTCTTTCAAGTAGGCGTGCTCGGGGCCCACGCCGGGGTAGTCCAGGCCGGCGCTGATGCTGTGGGTTTCGGTGATCTGGCCGTTGGCGTCCTGCAGCAGGTAGGTGCGGTTGCCGTGCAACACGCCGGGGCTGCCTGCGGTCAGTGATGCCGAGTGCTTGCCGCTGTCCAGGCCCTGCCCGGCCGCCTCGACGCCGATCAGCCGGGTGCCTTCATGCGGGATGTAGGGATAGAACATGCCCATGGCGTTGCTGCCGCCGCCCACGCAGGCGATCACGGCATCGGGTTGGCGGCCGACCTGTTCGGGCATCTGCACCAGGCATTCGTCGCCGATGACGCGCTGGAAGTCGCGCACCATCATCGGATACGGGTGCGGGCCAGCCACGGTACCGATGATGTAGAAGGTGTTCTCGACGTTCGTGACCCAGTCGCGCAGCGCCTCGTTCAGCGCGTCTTTCAGCGTCCTGCTGCCCGATTCGACCGGCACCACGCGCGCGCCCAGCAGGTGCATGCGGTAGACGTTGGGGCTTTGCCGCTTCACGTCTTCGCTGCCCATGTAAACCACGCATTCCATGCCGTAGCGGGCACAGATGGTGGCCGTGGCCACACCGTGCTGGCCGGCACCGGTTTCGGCGATGACACGTGGCTTGCCCATGCGCTTGGCCAGCAGGGCCTGGCCGATGGTGTTGTTGATCTTGTGCGCGCCGGTGTGGTTCAGGTCTTCGCGCTTCAGGTGGATTTGCGCCCCGCCCAGCTCGCGGCTGAGCCGGGACGCGTGGTAGATCGGACTGGGCCGGCCGACGAAGTGCTTCAGTTCGTGGTTGAACTCGGCCACGAATGCGGGATCTTTGCGGTAGTGCGCATAGGCCTCTTCCAGCTCATTCAGCGCATGGATCAGGGTCTCGGCGACAAAGGTGCCGCCGTAAGGTCCGAAATGCCCTCGGGCATCCGGTTGGTCGTATGCAAACATGGGTTTTCCTTCAGATGCTCAGCGGGCGGCGAGCCTGTCATCGGCGTCGCGAACCGCCCTGCAGAACCGGCGCATCAGCAGGGCATCCTTGATGCCTTTGCTGCACTCAACGCCGGAACTCACGTCAACGGCCCAGGGCCGTACGTGAAGCACCCCATCGCTCACGTTGGCAGGATTCAACCCACCAGACAAAACGACCGGAAGGGGCACGCTTGGAGGAATCTGTGACCAATCGAAGACCTTCCCGCCACCGCCGTAACCTTCGACGTGGGCGTCGAGCAGCAGGGCCTGAGACTTGTGAAAAAGAGAGGCGAAGTTTAACAAATCGACCCCTGCCGCGCCGGAGGTGCCGATCGTGCCGGCAGCGGCATCAGCCGGTCCGCCCATGCGCACCGCCCGCAGAAAGGGCCGATCCGCGGCCTCACAGGCTTGAGGTGTTTCGTCGCCGTGGAATTGCAGCAGGGCCTGCGGCACGGCCTGCGTCGCGCGCTGCACCTCATCGAGCGGGGCGTTGACGAAGAGCAGCACCGGGGTGACGAAAGGCGGCAAGCGGGCGATCAGTTCGATGGTCCGCGCCAGGCTCACGTGGCGGGCGCTCTTCGCGTAGAGCACGAAGCCCAGCGCGTCGGCACCGGCTTCGACGGCGTCGTCGACATCGGCCTCGCGCGTCAGGCCGCAGATCTTGATGCGGGTGCGGCTCATCGCAGGGGGCAGGAGCAGGCCGTCAAGGCAGCCAGTCCATCGCGGCAGTGTGGGCAGGAATCTTCCATGCATCATCGTAGTACGGGCCGACGAAATACAGCCCCGCTGCCGGGAAGGTCGGCGCCGCAATCTGGCGGTTGCGCGCGGCCAGCACCTCGGCCATCCAGGCCGGGCTTTGGCTGCCGTTGCCCACGGCCACCAGGCCGCCCACGATGTTGCGCACCATGTGCTGCAGGAAGGCGTTGCCGTCGAAGTCGAAGCGCCAGTAGGCGCCGTGTCGGCTGATGGCCAGGCTGCGCAGCGTCTTGATCGGCGTGGGCGACTGGCAACCCGCCGCGCGGAAAGAAGTGAAGTCGTGTTCGCCGACGATGTAGCCGGCCGCCGCGCGCATCGCGTCGCCGTCCAGCGGGCGAAAGACCCAGCCGACCAGGCCTTGTTCGAGCGCGGGCCGCACGACAGATTCCAGCACCACGAAGCGATAGCGCCGGCCGCGGGCACTGTTGCGGGCGTGGAAGCCGGCGGGCGCCGGCTGGCACCACTGCACGGCAACGTCGCTGGGCAAGTAGCGGTTGCTGCCGCGCACCCACGAGATGTCTTCCCGTTGCAGCGCCGTATCGATGTGGACGACCTGGTTCACGCCGTGCACGCCGGTATCGGTGCGCCCGGCGCAGACCGTGGTAATGGGCGCGGCGGCGAAGGCCGAGAGCGCCTTTTCCAGCACGTCCTGGACGGTGACACCGTCGGCCTGCGACTGCCAGCCGTGGTAGTTTTGACCCCGGTAGGCCACACCGAGCGCCAGGCGCCCGGTGGGCGGTTCAGGCCTATCCGCGGGCAAGCTGGTCCAGCATGCCCTGGGCCTTGGTCTTCAACGCACCGTCGGCTTTGGCCACCACCTCTTCGAGCAGGTCGCGCGCGCCTTCGGTGTCGCCGATCTGGCGGAACTCTTCGGCCAGTTCCAGCTTGCGCGCCAGGCCGGCTGCATCGGCCGGAGCGGCCGCAGGCGGAGCGCCCAGATCGAAGTCGCCGAAGTCCAGCGTGTTGTCGCCAGCCGTCGGCTTCAGCGCCACCGTGCGGTCTTCGGTGCCGAAAGAACTCAGGTCGAAGTCGAGCAGGTTGTCGTCGGCCTTGGGCGCTGCGACGGGCCGGCGCGGGACCGCGATGGTGCGCGGCTCGGGCGAGGCGTCCAGCGACAGGTCCAGCGCGTCCAGGCGCATCAGGTCGGGCGCCTTGATCTTGATGGGCTGGGTGATTTCGGCCGACGGCGCGGGCTGGCGAGCAGCCGGTGCAACCAAAGGCAAGGGCGGCACGTCGAATTCCAGGTCGAGGTCCAGGCCGCTGTCCAGCGTGGCGTCGGTGGCCGGTTCGAAAGGCGGCGGCGTCACCGGTGCGGTGTAGGGCTGGGTGGCGGCGCCCAGCGCGTCGGGGCGCGGCTTGCCGTCACCGCTGCGCATGCCCTCGGGCTCGCCGCCCGGGTGGTAAAGCGCGTTGTCGCTGTCGATGGCCTGGCCCATGGTCTGCGCCTTGGCCCAGTCCTCGCCCACCCCGCCCGTCAGGTTGTAAAGCTGGGTGGCCAACAGCTCGAAGGCCTTGGTGTCGCGGCGCTTGGCGTAGACCTCGAGCAGCTTGGTGCGTATGGCCATGCGCTCAGGCGTCGCCCGCATCGCTTCCTTGAGGATTTCCTCGGCCTGCAGGTCGCGGCCGTAGGCCAGGTAGACATCGGCTTCAGCCACCGGATCGACATCGCCGATGGCGTCCAACTGCGACATCGAATAGCTCAACGACGACGAGTTGCCGGCGTTGCCCGTGGGCCCGGCTTCGCGCGTGTCGATACGCTGGCCACCGCTGGCGCCGAAGAAGGAATCGGGCTGCAAACGGCTTTCCAGGAAAGACGTCTCACCAGCCGGTTTGCGCATGCGGCCGCGCAGCTTGTACAGACCCAGGCCGGCCAACAAGGCGACCAGCACACCGGCGCCAGGCAAAAGCAAATCGTTGTCGAACAGCGAGTCCAGGAAGCCCGGTCCTTCGGCTGCCGGCTTGCCGGCAGCTGGCTTGGCCGAGGTACTGGCGGCAGGCCCCACAGGCGCTGCTGCTGGCGGCGGTGCGACGACCGGCGCTGCCGCGACGACCACAGGCGCAGCCACCGGTGAAGGGGCCGGGGTCGGGGTCGGGGTTGCAGCAGGCGCAGGAGCAGTTGCGGTCGCCGGTGCGGCTGGCGCCGTCGCACCCTGCAGCTTCTTCAACTCTTCGACATTGCGGTTCAGCTCGGCCAGCCGGGCCTTGTCGTCTTTCTTGTCCACCGCTGGCGCGGCTGGCGCTGGGGTGCCGGGCTTCACACCTCCCTGGGACAGCGTCAGCTTGTCGGGGCTGGCGGCAGCGGCAGCCTTGCGGTCATCCACCTGGGCCTGGACCTGACCCTTGGCCTGACGGGTGGGCGCGGCATCAGGTGTGCCGGTGGCACCGCTGGCCAGACGCTGTTTGTAGGCGCCGAAGTCGCTGCTTTGCGCAATGATGATTTCGCGCGCGGTCTGCGGGCTGAACTTGCTGGCCTGTTCGGCCGATGGCACCGACAACACCGAGCCGGACTTCAGCTTGTTGATGTTCTCGTTGATGAAGGCCTGCGGGTTGCCGCGATACAGCGACACCAGCATCTGGTCCAGCGAAATACCAGCTGGCTGGGTGCGCGAGGCGATGCGGCTCAGCGACTCGCCCGGCTTCACGCGGTAGGTGTCGCTGCTGCCGGACGGGGGCGGTGCCACAGGGGCAGGAGCGGCGGGCGCGGCTGCCGGCGCCGGGCCGGCGGCCACGCCCAGGGCCTTGGCGCGCGGCGGCGTTGCCGGGCGCGTCATCGGGGTGATGGCCGTCGAGGGCGGTGGCGGGGATGCGGTCACCGGCGCAGCCACAGCCGCCGCAGGGGCCGGCGCAACAGGCGCGGGCGCGGCAGGCGCCGGACCGGCCACCGGCGCGGCCACGGGGGCCGGCGCCTGAGCGGTGCGCAGATTGGGCGGATCGAACAGCAGCGTGTACTCGCGCACCAGGCGGCCGCTGGACCAGGTGGCTTCGACGATCACGTCCACAAAGGGTTCCAGCACCGCGCGGTCGCTGGTGACGCGCAGGAAGGAACGGCCGTCGGGCCGCTTCACCACCTGCACCTGGGCCGACGGCAGCACGGCGTTGTACTCGATACCCGCGGTGCGGTAGGCCTCGGGCGGCGCCACGCGCAGGCGCAGCGACGACGCTTCTTCGGCGGTCATGCTGGTGACTTCGATTTCGGCCTTGAGCGATTCGCCCAACGCCGACTGCACATTCAGACGCCCCAGGCCCAAGGCTGCAGCGTGGGTGCCCCACAGGCAGGCGGTGGCCAGTGCCACCCCCTTGAGCGCGAATCGCGCGGCGTTCGTCGAACGGTGTTCCAAAGCTGTTCCCCCAACCGGTAAACCGAACCCCGGTGTCCGGGTTCGCCGCCGTTTTCTCAAGACCGAAGCCGCCTGGCGGTCGCACTTCGCGCCCAAGCGGCATAAATCACAACAACATCAAGCATATAGGAGCGCAAGCTCACGTCTAAGCTCAACAACGCTGGCGGCCGGATTGTTTCCCGGCGTCACAGCGCTTGTGGGCAACCGGCAACGCGCGGCGGCCCGACGCCAGGTCAATGCTCGATCAGGATGCGCAACATACGGCGCAGCGGCTCGGCGGCGCCCCACAGCAACTGGTCGCCGATGGTGAAGGCACCGAGGTACTGCGGACCCATCGCCAGCTTGCGCAGGCGGCCCACTGCAATATTCATGGTGCCCGTCACCGCCACGGGCGTCAGCCCTTGAACCGTGTCCACACGGTTGTTGGGCACGTAGCTGACCCAGCGGTTGTCGTTGCGGATCAGGGCTTCCAGGTCGGCCAACGGTACGTCCTGCTTGAGCTTGAGGGTCAGCGCCTGGCTGTGGCAACGCATAGCGCCCACGCGCACGCACAGGCTGTCGATGGGCACCGCCGTACGGGCAAGCCCCACACCACGGCCCAATATTTTGTTGGTCTCTGCGCCGCCCTTCCACTCTTCCAGGCTGGTGCCATCGCCGCGATCGCTGTCGATCCAGGGGATCAGGCTGCCGGCCAACGGTGCCATGAAATTCTGCGTTTCCTGAGCGCTCAGGCCACGCTGAGTCGCAGTCACCTGTCGATCGATTTCAAGGATGGCGCTGGCTGGGTTCTCGAGCAGCGGGCGCACGGCCGCGTTCAGCGTGCCGAACTGCGTCAGCAACTCGCGCATGTGCTGCGCGCCGCCGCCGCTGGCAGCCTGGTAGGTGGTGGCCGTCATCCACTCCACCAGGTCGGCCTTGAACAGCGCGCCCAGGCCCATCAGCATGCAGCTAACCGTGCAATTGCCGCCGATGTAGTCCCGCAGCCCCTTGCTCAGGGCGGCCTGGATGACATCCAGATTGACCGGATCCAGGATGATGACGGCGTCATCGTTCATCCGCAGCGTCTTGGCGGCGTCGATCCAATAGCCTTTCCAGCCCGCCGCACGCAGTTTCGGGTAGACGGCCTTGGTGTAATCACCGCCCTGGCAGGTGATGACGACATCGCAGCGATGCAGCGCTGCGATGTCGTTGGCGTCTTGCAACGTGCCTTCGTTCTTGTCCAAGTGGGCAATGGCCGCCGGCAGCGTACCGCCGGCATTGCTGGTGCTGAAGAACAGCGGTTCGATGTGCGCGAAGTCGCCTTCGGCCTGCATGCGGTCCATCAGGACCGAGCCGACCATGCCGCGCCAACCGACCAAACCCACGAGCGGGTTGTTCACAAGTGCCATTGGAATCTTGCCTTTGCTGAGTCTGGACCCCGGGGTTGCCCGGCTCGTTTCGCCGGGGTCCAGAGTGGGGGCGAGACGGTCCGAGACCTCAGGTCTTGGTAATCGTTTTGCCGGTGACAGCGGCGACGACCGCATCGCCCATCTCGCGCGTGCCGACCTTCGTCGTTCCTTCGCTCCAGATGTCGCCGGTGCGCAAACCGCTCGACAGCACGGCCTTCACCGCCGACTCGATGCGGTCGGCGGCGGCGGGTTGCTGAAGGGTGTAGCGGAGCATCATGGCAAGCGACAAGATTGTAGCCAGCGGGTTGGCCACGCCCTTGCCGGCGATGTCGGGCGCGCTGCCGTGGCTGGGTTCGTACAAGCCCTTGTTGTTCTTGTCGAGGCTGGCGCTGGGCAGCATGCCGATCGAACCCGTGAGCATCGCGGCTTCGTCGCTCAGGATGTCGCCGAACATATTGCCGGTGAAGATCACATCGAAGGACTTGGGCGCCTTCACCAACTGCATGGCCGCGTTGTCCACGTACATGTGCTGCAGTTCGATATCAGCGTAGTGCGCCGCATGCACTTCGGTCACCACGTCTTTCCAGAACTGGAAGGTTTCCAGCACGTTGGCCTTGTCGACACTGGTCACCTTCTGGCTGCGCCGACGAGCAGCCTGGAAAGCGACGTGGGCGATGCGCTCGATCTCCGGGCGGCTGTAGCGCATGGTGTCGAAAGCTTCTTCGGCGCCGGGGAAATGCCCGTCGGTGGCCGTGCGCCGACCGCGCGGCTGGCCAAAATAGATGTCGCCGGTCAGCTCGCGGATGATCAGGATGTCCAGACCCGAAACCAGTTCAGGCTTCAGCGACGACGCGTTCACCAGTTGCTCGTAGCACAGCGCCGGGCGGAAGTTGGCGAACAGGCCCAGGTGCTTGCGCAAGCCCAGGATGGCCTGCTCGGGCCGCAGCGCGCGTTCCAGCTTGTCGAACTTCCAGTCACCCACCGCGCCGAAGAGGATGGCGTCGGCGTCCTTGGCCAATTGCAGCGTGGTGTCGGGCAGTGGGTGGCCGTGGGCTTCGTAGGCGGCACCGCCGACGAGGGCGGTTTCGGTTTCGAACTTCAGGTCGAAAACCGCCGCAACCGCGTCCATCACGCGCACGGCCTGTTCGACGATTTCAGTGCCGATGCCGTCGCCCGGCAGGATGGCGATCTTCATGTTGCGTTCCTCAGCATCAGAGTTGTCGTTGGGCCAGCCACGGCATTCGCGCCAGGCGTTCGGCTTCGAAGGCGCGAATCTTGTCGGCGTGGCGCAGCGTCAGGCCGATGTCGTCGAAGCCATTGACCAGGCAGTACTTGCGGAAGGGCTCCACCTCGAAAGACAGTTCGCTGCCGTCGGGCTTGATCACCACTTGTCTAGGCAAGTCGATCGCCAGCTCGTAGCCCGGGAAGGCGAACACCTCGTCGAACAAGGTGGCCACTTGCGAGGCCGGCAACACGATGGGCAGGATGCCGTTCTTGTAGCAGTTGTTGAAAAAGATGTCGGCGTAGCTGGGCGCGATCAGCGCCTTGAAGCCGTACTGCTGCAGCGCCCACGGCGCGTGCTCGCGGCTGGAGCCGCAGCCGAAGTTGCTGCGCGCCAGCAAGACCGAAGCGCCAAGGTAGCGCGGCTGGTTCAGCACGAAGTCGGGGTTGGACTTGCGGCTGGCCGGGTCTTGCCCCGGCTCGCCCGGGTCCAGATAACGCCAGGCGTCGAAAAGGTTGGGGCCGAAGCCCGAACGGGCGATGGACTTCAGGAACTGCTTGGGGATCAGCGCGTCGGTGTCGACGTTGTCGCGGTCCATGGGCGCAACCAGGCCCTTGTGGAAAGTGAAGGCATCCATGTCGTGAGTCTCTCGTTATCCCGAGTTCAGGCGATGCGGCGCACGTCAACGAAGTGCCCGTTCAGCGCCGCCGCCGCCGCCATCGCGGGGCTGACCAAATGCGTGCGGCCGCCCGCGCCCTGTCGGCCTTCGAAGTTGCGGTTGCTGGTGCTGGCGCAGCGCTCACCGGGCTCCAGCCTGTCGGCGTTCATCGCCAGGCACATGCTGCAGCCGGGCTCGCGCCACTCGAAGCCAGCGGCGGTGAAGATGGTGTGCAGCCCTTCGGCTTCAGCCTGCGCTTTCACCTGCCCCGAACCCGGCACCACCATCGCCACTTTCACGTTGGCCGCCACGCGCCGGCCGGCGCGCTTGACCACCGCTGCGGCCTCACGCAGATCTTCGATGCGGCTGTTCGTGCAAGAGCCGATGAAGACCTTGTCGATGCGGATGTCGGTGATGGGCTTGTTCGGCGTCAGGCCCATGTAGACCAGCGCGCGCTCGATGGCGTCGCGCTTCACCGCGTCTTTTTCCTTGTCCGGGTCGGGCACGCGGCCGTCCACAGGCACAACCATTTCTGGGCTGGTGCCCCAGGTCACTTGCGGCTGGATCTGCGTGGCGTCCAGTTCCACCACGCTGTCGAAGTGCGCGCCGGGGTCGGACTGCAGCGTGCGCCAGTGCGCCACCGCGTGGTCCCACTCCACACCCGTCGGCGAGAACATCCGGCCCTTGCAGTAAGCGATGGTCTTCTCATCCACCGCCACCAGGCCCGCTCGGGCGCCGGCTTCGATGGCCAGGTTGCAGACCGTCATGCGGCCTTCCATGCTCAGGCTGCGGATCGCGCTACCGGCGAATTCGATGGTGGTGCCGTTGCCGCCGGCGGTGCCGATTTTGCCGATGATGGCCAGCACCACATCTTTGCCCGTGACGCCCAAACCCAGTTTGCCTTCGACTTTGACCAGCAGGTTCTTGGCCTTCTTGGCCAGCAGCGTTTGCGTGGCCATCACGTGTTCGACCTCGCTG
Source organism: Burkholderiales bacterium (assembly GCA_038316205.1). Lineage (GTDB taxonomy): Bacteria > Pseudomonadota > Gammaproteobacteria > Burkholderiales > Burkholderiaceae_C > Rubrivivax. The sequence goes on along the minus strand of JBBQAI010000007.1, from coordinate 55,145 downwards.
GTGCCGATGCCATGGGCCAGCGCGCCAAAAGCCCCGTGGGTGCTGGTGTGGCTGTCGCCGCAAACCACCGTCATGCCGGGCAGCACGGCACCGTTCTCAGGCCCGATAACGTGCACGATGCCCTGGCGCTTGTCCAGAAACGGAAAGTAGGCTGCCGCGCCGCTGGCCAAGATATTGGCGTCCAGCGTGGTGATCTGCAGCTTGCTGATCGGGTCGGTGATGCCGTCGTAGCCATCAGCCCAGCCGGTGGTGGGCGTGTTGTGGTCGGCGGTGGCCACGATGGAGCTGACGCGCCAGACCTTGCGGCCGGCCAGCCGCAGGCCTTCGAAGGCTTGTGGGCTGGTGACTTCGTGCACCAGATGGCGGTCGATGTAGAGGGTGGCGGTGCCGTCTTCTTCGGTGTGGACGACGTGCTCGTCCCACAGCTTGTCGTAAAGCGTTCTGGCGGTCATGGCTTGCGGCCTCCGGTGGGTGTCTGGGTGTCGGGTTCGCTATCAGATTCAGATGGACACAGCGCATCGACGAAGCGCTGCACCACGGCCGGCAGCACCTCTTGCTGGCGCACGGCCAGCAGATAGTCGCGCTCGGCCCAGGCTTCGTCCAGCTTCAGGGTCTTGACGCGGAACAGTTGCGCGAAGCGCTGCGCCACGGCCGCCGGCATCACGGCCACGCCCAGGCCGGCCTCGACCAATTGCGCGATGGCGTCGAAGCCGCGCACCTGCAGCCGCGCCTTCAGCGTGCGGCCCTGGCCTTCCGCTTCGGCGCGCATCAGTTCGTGGACGGCAGCACCCTGGTGCAGGCCGACGATGTCATGGTCCAGCAAGGCTGCAAAACGCACGGCCTTGCGCCGCGCCAGCGCATGACCCAGCGGCACCATCACGACCAGCGTGCTGTGGCGGTAGGCCCAAGTCTGCAAGCGGTTGTCGATCAAAGGCGGCAGCAGGATGCCCACGTCAGCGCGGCCCTCGGCTACCGCAGCCTGGATTTCAGCGCTGGTTTGATCTTCGAGACTGATGCGGATTTGCGGATGCGCTTGCGAGAAAGCCGCCAAGTCGGGCGGCAGGCATTCGCTGATGGCCCCGGCCGTAGCGGCGATGCGCAGATGGCCCTTGATGCCCTGCTTGAACTCGACCACTTCGCTCTCGAGCGCGTGCAGGCTGGCGTGCAAGCTGCGCACATGGCGCACCAGCGCGCGGCCGGCCTCGGTGGGTTCGACACCGCGGGCACGGCGTTCGAACAGCGACACGCCGAAGCGCGCCTCCAGGTCGGACAAGCGCTTGCTGGCGGCCGCCAGCGCGAGGTGTTCGCGTTCGGCGCCACGGGTGATGCTGCGGGTGTCGGCTATGGCAAGCACAAGATTCAGGGTGGTGAGATCGAAGCGCACCTTATCCTTCGCGGGGGGCGTTGTGTTGCGTCGATTATCAAGCCAGCCTTCGCCAAGGAAGAAGGCCCGTCCTGCGCTGTGCAGACCGGGCTTTGCAGAACCGGATGTCCGGCGGGGTCGGGCTCAGCCGATCACAGGCTGCCCAGCTTGACGTTGATGCCGGTGAACAGCCCCACGTCATTCTTCTTGGTGCCGGCCGGCGGCGCGCTGTTGTAGCTGTCGGTCAGGCCCACTGTGAGGTTCATCATGCTGCTCATCGCCACAGCCAGGCCGGCGCTGAACTTGGCGATCTTGGCCTTGTCGCCCGACAGGCCGGGGTAGAACTCCAGGCGCTGCTTGAAGCTGGTCGTGGCCGATAGCTGGTGGGCCGACTCTTCGCCCAGGTAGAGGCTGGTGCGCGAGAAGTGCTTTCCGGTGGTGGTGCCGATGGTCTGTGTCACGCCGTAGCTGTCGCGCGAATGGGCCGCGCCACCGAACAGGCTGAAGCTGAGTTCTTTGGTGTCGATGAGCTTGTAGCCCAGGCCGCCCGCGACGGTGGCGCGCAGGTCCAGATGGGTCAGCTTGTCGGCTTCCAGGCCCAGCTTGCCGAAGACGAAGGTCTTGGCGCTGAGGTTGTAGTCGTACTGGCCGTAGGCGTTCCACTTGTCGGCCGTGGTGCTGGTGAGGCCGGCGGCCTTGCTCTTGCCGTAGTTGTAGGCTCCGCCCAGGCTGAGCTTGTCGGCCGCCGTGGCCACGGCCATGTCGGCGTTCAGGTTCAACGTGGTGGCTTCGCTGTTGCCCGAGGTGATGGCCAGGGCCGCGCCACCGGCGCCGCGCCACAGGCCGTCGGGGGTGGTTTCAGCGTGTGCTGGCGTGATGGCGAAGAGGCCGGCCGCGATCAACAGCAAGCGGGGTGTGGCGGTGTGGTGCAAGGTCATTCCTCAGTTGTTGGATATGGGAAATGGCGCACGCGGATGGGCGATGCACACGCCACTGCAATGATGCTGGGCGCGATTCTGTAGGCACCCGGGCGCCTACAGAATCGCCGAAGGTCGGGCGTGTGTGACGTCAACCCAACGCTGCTATGACGTCCGGCGGCGCCTGCACCAGCTCGATCAGCACACCCTCGCCGCTGAGCGGGAAGTCGTCACTGGCCCTGGGGTGGATGAAGCAGATGTCGTGGCCACCAGCGCCATTGCGTATGCCGCCCGGCGCGAAGCGCACGCCCTGCGCCGTCATCCATTCGACGGCCTTGGGCAGGTCGTCCACCCACTGGCCCACGTGGTTCAGCGGCGTGGTGTGCACGGCCGGTTTCTTGTCGACGTCCAGCGGCTGCATCAGGTCGACCTCGATGGCCGTCGGCCCTGAGCCCAGCGCACAGATGTCTTCATCGACGTTCTCGCGCACGCTGACAAACGTGCTCTTCACGGTCAGGCCCAGCATGTCCACCCACAAGCGTTTCAAACGCTGCTTGTCGGTGCCGCCGATGGCGATTTGCTGCAGGCCGAGGACGCGGAAAGGTTTGGCGCTGCTGATCATGCGAAGCTCAGGATGGGTTGATCGACGGACAGGCTTTCGCCCTTCTTGGCCAGCAGTTCGCCCACCGTGCCGTCTTGCGCGGCGGTCAGGATATTTTCCATTTTCATCGCCTCGATGACCGCCAGCCTCTCGCCGGCCAGCACCTTCTGGCCGGGTTGCACGACGATGTCGGCCAGCAAGCCGGGCATCGGCGACAGCAAGAACTTGCTGGTGTCAGGCGGCGCTTTGTGCGGCATCAGCTTGAACAGCGCGGCCGCGCGTGGCAACAGCACCAAGGCCTCGATCTGCGTACCGTTGTGCGCCACCCGGATGCCCAGCGGGTTGCGCGCGCTGCCGCGCTCGACCTGGGCCGTGAACGGCAATCCGTTGCAAGTGCCGGTCATCAGGATGTCGCCCAGCTTGGTGTGGCTTTGAATCTGGAAATGACGGCCATTGACATTGACATCGGCCTGGCCCGACGCCGGATCGAATTCGGCGATGCGCACCGCATGGTGCACGTGCACCCCGTCGGCGCCCAGCACCACCACCACCAGATCGGCCAGCGTCTTCACGCCGTGGCCGGGCAACTGGCCGCTGATGCCGGCCGCGCGTTCACGGGCTTTGCGGCGCACGAAGGCGGCGGCGGCCACCAGCAGCAGCGGGTCGTCGTGGGGCACGTCGGCGGCGCTGAAACCGTGCGCGTAATGCTCGGCGATGAAGCCGGTGTTGAAGTCACCGGCCACGAATTTCGGGTGGGCCAGCAACGCGGCCTGGAAAGGGATGTTGCTGCCGATGCCGCGGATGACGAATGCGTTCAGCGCCTCGCGCATGCGGGCGATGGCGTCATCCCGGTCACGCCCGTGCACGATGAGCTTGGCGATCATCGAGTCGTAGTACATCGGGATCTCGCCGCCCTCTTCCACGCCAGTGTCCACGCGCACGCCCACATCGGGCACGGGCGCCGCTGCCTCCATCGTCGTGGCTGGCGGTGCGTAGCGCACCAGCCGGCCCGTAGACGGCAGGAAGCCGCGAAACGGGTCTTCGGCGTTGATGCGGCATTCCATCGCCCAGCCGTCGCGCTTCACGTCGGCCTGGGTGAAAGGCAGCGGCTCGCCAGCCGCCACGCGGATCATCAATTCCACCAGGTCCAGCCCGGTGATGCACTCGGTCACCGGGTGCTCCACCTGCAGCCGCGTGTTCATTTCCAGAAAGTAAAAGCTTTGGTCTTTGCCGACCACGAATTCCACCGTGCCGGCGCTTTGGTAATTCACGGCCTTGGCCAATTGCACGGCCTGCGCGCCCATGGCGGCGCGCGTGGCTTCGCTGATGAAAGGCGACGGCGCTTCTTCAATAACCTTCTGGTGGCGACGCTGGATGCTGCATTCGCGCTCGTTCAAATAGACGACGTGGCCTTGCGAATCGCCGATGACTTGAATTTCAATGTGGCGCGGTTCGACGACGAATTTCTCGATGAAGACCCGGTCGTCGCCGAAGCTGTTGCGGGCCTCGTTGCGGCACGAGCCGAAGCCTTCGAAAGCCTCCTTGTCGTTGTACGCCACGCGCAGGCCTTTGCCACCACCGCCGGCACTGGCCTTGATCATCACCGGGTAGCCGATGCCCTGCGCGATGCCCACCGCCTGCTCGGGCGACAGGATGGCTTCGTTGAAGCCCGGGATGGTGCTGACCTGCGCTTCGGCCGCCAACTTCTTCGACGCGATCTTGTCGCCCATCGCCGCGATGCTGTGGTGCTTGGGACCGATGAAGACGATGCCTTGTTCTTCGACGCGGCGCGCGAAGTCTTCGTTCTCGGACAGAAAGCCGTAGCCCGGGTGCACGGCCTCGGCGCCAGTGAACTTGCAAGCCGCGATGATCTTGTCGGCGACGAGGTAGCTTTCGCGCGAAGGTGCCGGGCCCAACAGCACGGACTCGTCGGCCAGGGCCACATGCAAGGCGTTGCGGTCGGCTTCGGAATAAACGGCCACCGTCAGGATGCCCATCTTCTTCGCCGTCTTGATGACGCGGCACGCGATCTCGCCGCGGTTGGCGATAAGGATTTTCTTGAACATGGTGGGCGCGTTCACAGCGGAATGTTCCCGTGCTTGCGCCACGGGTTTTCAAGCTTCTTGTCTTTCAACATCGCCAGCGAACGGCAGATGCGTTTGCGCGTCTCGTGCGGTTGAATCACATCGTCCACATAACCCCGGCTGCTGGCCACGAATGGGTTGGCGAAGCGGGCCTTGTATTCGGCCTCGCGCGCGGCCAGCTTGACCGGGTCACCCTTGTCTTCGCGGAAGATGATTTCCACCGCACCCTTGGCGCCCATCACCGCAATTTCGGCATGCGGCCAAGCGAAATTCACGTCGCCGCGCAGGTGCTTGGAACTCATCACGTCGTAAGCGCCACCGTAGGCCTTGCGCGTGATGACGGTGACTTTCGGCACCGTGCATTCGGCGTAGGCATACAGCAATTTCGCGCCGTGTTTGATGATGCCGCCGTACTCCTGGCTGGTGCCCGGCATGAAGCCTGGCACGTCGACGAAGGTGATCACCGGGATGTTGAAGGCGTCGCAGAAGCGCACGAAGCGCGCGGCCTTGATGCTGCTCTTGATGTCCAGGCAGCCGGCCAGCACTTGCGGGTTGTTGGCCACGATGCCCACGGTGCCGCCGGCCATGCGCGCCATGCCGATGACGATGTTCTTGGCGTACTCGGGCTGCAATTCGAAGAAGTCGCCGTCGTCCACCACCTTCAGGATCAATTCCTTGATGTCATAGGGCTGGTTGGCATTGGTCGGCACCAGCGTGTCCAGGCTCATGTCCAGGCGCTCGGCCGGGTCGCCCCCGTTCAAGCCATGGCGCACCGGCACGCCGTCACGGTTGTTCAGCGGCAAATAGTTGTAGAAGCGGCGCAGCATCAGCAGCGCTTCGACATCGTTTTCAAACGCCAGGTCGGCCACGCCGCTTTTGCTGGTGTGCGTGCCGGCACCGCCCAGCTCTTCGGCCGTCACTTCCTCGTGCGTGACCGTCTTCACCACTTCAGGCCCCGTGACAAACATGTAGGAACTGTCTTTCACCATGAAGATGAAGTCGGTCATGGCCGGCGAATACACCGCGCCACCAGCGCAAGGCCCCATGATCAAACTGATCTGCGGCACCACGCCGCTGGCCATCACATTGCGCTGGAAGACTTCGGCGTAACCGCCCAGCGAAGCCACGCCTTCCTGGATGCGCGCGCCGCCGCTGTCGTTCAGGCCGATGACGGGCGCACCCACCTTCATCGCCTGGTCCATCACCTTGCAGATCTTCTCGGCGTGGGCTTCAGAAAGCGCGCCGCCAAACACGGTGAAGTCCTGGCTGAACACGAACACCAGCCGGCCGTTGATCATGCCGTAGCCGGTGACGACACCGTCACCCGGGATCTTGGCGTCGGGCATGCCGAAGTCGGCGCAGCGATGCTCGACGAACATGTCCCACTCTTCGAACGTGCCTTCGTCCAGCAGCAATTCCAGGCGTTCGCGCGCCGTCAATTTTCCCTTGGCGTGCTGCGCGGCGATGCGCTTGACTCCTCCCCCCAGGCGCGCTGCGGCGCGTTTGCTTTCCAGCTGTTCAATGATGTCCTGCATGGCGTTCTTTCTTCGTTCTGCGTTCTGCGTTCAATTCGGTGAGGCTGACAAGTTCAGCAATTGGCGCGCGGCAACGGATGCGGCAAGCCGTCCGGCGCGCACGTCGGCGATGGCTTGCGGCAATGCGGCGCGGACCGCCACGCACTGGTGAAATTGCTGGTGCAGGCCTCGCGTGATGCGTTCCCACATCCAGGCTTCATCCTGCGCATGACGGCGTTCCGTGAGACGGTCGCTGCGCGTTTGTTCGGCACGAAAGGCCGTCACGGCTTGCCAGAAATCAGGCAGGCCCGTGCCCTTCAATGCGCTGAGCTGGATCACCTGTGCGCCCATCTGGGCGTGCGGGCCGAACCAGCGCAGCGCGCTGCTGATTTGCGCCCGCGCCCGCGTGGCGGCGGCTTCGTCCAGGTCGGCCTTGTTGATGACCACCAGGTCGGCGATCTCCATGACGCCTTTCTTGATGGCCTGCAGGTCGTCACCGGCATTCGGCAATTGCAGCAGCACGAACATGTCAGTCATGCCGGCCACGGCCGTTTCGCTTTGGCCCACGCCGACGGTTTCAACGATGACGATGTCGTGTCCGGCCGCTTCGCAGACCAGCAGCGCTTCGCGCGTTTTCTCGGCCACGCCGCCCAGGTTGCCGCTGGCCGGGCTGGGGCGTATGTAGGCGCGCTCGTCCATGCTGAGCCGCTCCATGCGCGTCTTGTCGCCCAGGATGCTGCCGCCGCTGACGCTGCTGCTGGGGTCCACCGCCAGCACCGCAACGCGGTGACCGCGCGCGATCAGGAAGAGGCCCAGCGTCTCGATGAAGGTGCTCTTGCCCACGCCGGGCACGCCGCTGATGCCGAGCCGGAATGAGCGGCCGGTGGACGGCAGCAAGGCGTTCAGCAAGTCGTCGGCGCGCGTGCGGTGATCGGCGCGCGTGGACTCCAGCAGCGTGATGGTCTTGGCGACGGCGCGACGCTGCGCCGGGCCTCCGGGCCCGTCACGGCCCAACACCTGCGCCATCAGCGCCTGGTCGGCGGGCAACAGCATCTCAGGCGACCTGCGCAGCCTTGATCTGCTCCAGCACGTCTTTGGCACTCACCGGTATCGGCGTGCCCGGGCCGTAGATGCCCTTCACGCCGGCGTCGTACAGAAAGCCGTAGTCCTGCTGCGGAATCACGCCGCCGACGAAGACGATGATGTCGTCTGCGCCCTGCGCCTTCAGCGCCGCGATGATGGCCGGCACCAGCGTTTTGTGCCCCGCCGCCAGCGTGCTGACGCCCACCGCGTGCACGTCGTTTTCGATGGCCTGGCGCGCGCATTCCTCGGGTGTCTGGAACAGCGGGCCGATGTCGACGTCATAGCCCAGGTCGGCGAAGGCCGTGGCCACGACTTTCGCGCCCCGATCGTGGCCGTCCTGGCCCAGCTTGGCGATCATCACGCGCGGCCGGCGGCCGTGGTCGTCACCGAAGGCGGCGATCTCGGCTTTCAGCTTGTCCCAACCTTCGGCACTGTCGTAGGCAGCAGCGTACACACCGGTCACCTTTTGGATGTCGGCGCGGTGGCGCCCGAAAACTTTTTCAAGCGCATCGCTGATCTCGCCCACCGTGGCGCGCGATCGCACGGCTGCGATGCTCAAGGCCAGCAGGTTACCGGCGCCACTTTCAGCCGCAGCGGTCAACGCGTGCAGCGCAGCCTGCACCTGCGCACTGTCGCGCGTGGCGCGTATCTGCGCCAGCCGCGCTATCTGGCCTTCGCGCACCTTGACGTTGTCCACCTCGCGGATTTCGAGGGCGTCTTCCTTGGCCAGCTTGTACTTGTTGACGCCGACGATCACGTCTTGTCCGCTGTCGATGCGCGCCTGCTTTTCGGCCGCGCTGGCCTCGATCTTCAGCTTGGCCCAGCCACTGTCCACCGCCTTGGTCATGCCGCCTTGCGCCTGCACTTCTTCGATGATGGCCCAGGCCTTGGCGGCCATGTCCTGGGTCAGCGTTTCCATCATGTAGCTGCCGGCCCATGGGTCGACGACGCTGGTGATGTGGGTCTCTTCCTGGATGATGAGTTGCGTGTTGCGCGCGATGCGGCTGCTGGTTTCGGTGGGCAGTGCGATGGCCTCGTCGAAGCTGTTGGTGTGCAGGCTTTGCGTGCCGCCGAAGACCGCCGCCATCGCCTCAATCGTGGTGCGCACGACGTTGTTGTACGGGTCTTGCTCGGTCAGGCTCCAGCCGCTGGTCTGGCAATGCGTGCGCAGCATCAGGCTCTTGGGGTTTTTGGCCTGGTAGCCGGTCATGATCCGCGTCCACAGCAGACGTGCGGCGCGCATCTTGGCGACTTCGAGATAGAAGTTCATCCCGATGGCCCAGAAGAAACTCAGACGGCCCGCGAAGGCGTCCACGTCCAGACCCTTGGCGATGGCGGTCTTCACGTACTCGGCGCCATCGGCCAGCGTGAAGGCCAACTCGAGCGCCTGGTTAGCGCCGGCTTCCTGCATGTGATAACCGCTGATGCTGATCGAGTTGAACTTCGGCATGTGGTTCGCCGTGTACTCGATGATGTCAGCCACGATGCGCATGCTGGGCTCGGGCGGGTAGATGTAGGTGTTGCGGACCATGAACTCCTTGAGGATGTCGTTCTGGATGGTTCCGCTGAGTTGCTCTTGTGAGACGCCCTGCTCTTCGGCAGCCACCACATAGCCGGCCAGCACCGGCAGCACGGCACCGTTCATCGTCATGCTGACACTGACTTTGTCCAAGGGGATGCCGTCGAACAGGATCTTCATGTCCTCGACGCTGTCGATAGCCACGCCGGCCTTTCCGACGTCACCGGTCACGCGCGGGTGGTCGCTGTCATAGCCGCGGTGGGTGGCCAGGTCGAAGGCCACGCTGACGCCCTGCCCGCCGGCAGCCAGGGCTTGGCGGTAAAAGGCGTTACTGTCCTCGGCAGTGGAAAACCCGGCGTACTGGCGGATGGTCCACGGCCGCACCGCGTACATCGTGGCCTGCGGTCCGCGGATATAGGGCGCGAAACCGGGCAGCGTGTCGGCCAGTGCCGGGCTGGGCAGCGCGGCGATGTCGGCGGCGGTGTACAGCGGCTTGACACGTATGCCTTCGGGCGTGATCCAGTCCAGCGCGGCCACATTGCCACCGGGCGCCGACTTGGCGGCGGCCTTCTGCCATTGCGCCAGCGTGGCGGGCGTGAATTCGGCCGGATTGGAGGTGGGCATCGGCGTGTTTGCGCCCGCGCTGCGTTCGGTCATCTGGTCACTCCTGGGATCCGGGCTGACGTCGATTCAGACCCTTGTCGATGGCATTTCATTATGCATAATTATGAATTCAAACCTCACACGAAGCTGACGAGTCTCCTTGGCCGATCAACCCATCTCCGCACCGCCGCCCAGTCTGGCGCGCCGCGCCCTCTACCAAGACGTCGCCGAGCGACTGCGGCTGCAGATCTTTGCCCGAGAACTGGAGCCGGGTAGCTGGATCGACGAAATGAAGCTGTGCGCCGAATACGGCATCAGCCGCACGCCGCTGCGCGAGGCGCTGAAAGTGTTGGCCGTGGAAGGCCTGGTGACGATGAAGATTCGGCGCGGTGCCTACGTCACCGAGATGTCCCGCGACGACGTCGAGCAGGTCTACCACCTGCTGGCACTGCTGGAAAGCGACGCGGCCGGCACGGTGGCGCAGCAGGCCAGCCCGGTTCAGCGTGAGCAACTGGCGCAGATGCACGCGCGCTTGGAATCGCAGGTGCGGCGGCGCGACGCGTTCTTCGCGACCAACGAGCAGTTCCACATGACGCTGCTGCAGATGGCCGGCAACCGCTGGGCACTGCAGACCGTGCTGGACCTGCGCAAGGTGATGAAGCTGAACCGCCACCACTCGCTGTTCAAGCGCGGGCGGCTGGCTGAATCGTTGATCGAGCACCGCGCCATCATGCAAGCCATAGCCGCTGGTGACGGCGTGGCAGCAGCGGCGCTGATGCGCTCCCACTTCAGCAGCGGGCTCGAAGCAGCCGCTTGAGCGGCGCAAAGACCGGATGCACCCAAAAAAAAGCCGCCCGAGGGCGGCTTGTTCCGTACCGAGCGCGCCAAGTGGCGCGCCACAATCACTTCTTGACGGCGTCCTTGACGGCAGCAGCGGCGTCCTTGGCGGCGCCCATGGCGTCCTTGGCAGCAGCGGCAGCGCCACTGGCAGCGGAAGCAGCGGTGTCGGCAACAGCGGCGGCCGACGAAGCGGCGCTGGCAGCCATGTCAGCAGCCGAAGCCATTGCGGCCGGGGCAGCCACGACGGGAGCGGGGGCCGGCGCCGGAGCTTCTTCCTTCTTGCCGCAGGCGGTCAGGGCGAAAGCAGCAACCAGGGAAGCCAAAACGATCGACTTGTTCATGTGAGTCCTCAGGAGTTATGGGGTCGTGAAACGGAGCTTCTAAAGGGCGCTCCTTGCCAACGCTCAGAGACCCGATTCAGTAACTTCAACAAGGCCTAGAAGGAAACCCTCCATCAACCTAGCCTTCGATTATAGCTCGGGATAGGGCATTCCCTAGAGACCGAGCGTTCTGACCGCAAATGCGGGCTCTGATCGTTGCAAAACCGCGTCAATCCCCTCGCGCCACTGGTGCGCGGCCCGCTCGTCGTTCTGCGCACGACCGCGCCAGTGCACGCTGTCGATCAGGTGCACGCTGACCGCGCGGTCGGCCAGCAGCAGCGTCGGGACGGCGTGCGGCCAGTCGGCCGGCACCTGCCAGCCGCTGATCGCGTGCATCCAGTCGCGGCGCCAGGTGTTGAAGCGCGGATGGCGCCGCGGCACGGCCTCGAAGTCGCGGGCCAGCAGCACCAGGCTGCGCTGCGGCAGGCGCAGCCAGGCGGTCAAACGATCCAGGGTTGCGGTGTCGTCCCAGGGCCAGACCACGAAGTCGCTGTCAGCGCAAACGATGCGCCGTGCGCCCAGTTCGATGGCCGCTTCGAAACCCCAGGCCACAGCCGCCGCGTAGCTGCTGCGGCTGTCGATCACGGGCGGTGGCAAGGCCGTCATGCCGCGTCCTGACGCACCCAGCCGGCCGCCACCCACCCGTCCAGCAGCTTTGCGGCCGGCGCACTCAAGCGTGCGCAATCGGCCACGCCGAGCACGCGCGCATCGGCCAACTTGCGCATCAGAGCGGCATCGCGGCCGCCGGCACGCAAGGCCTCGCCGTTGAGGAAGACGTGGCGAGCGTCGTAGAGCATGCGACTGCGGGCGTCCAGCCGCACAGCGCCGGTCTTGCGCGGCGCGCCGGCTTCGAACCACACCTGCGGTTTGGGCTCGGTCAACATTTCGCCGAAGACGCGGGCCAGCGCGTCAGGGTCGGCCAGTTGGCGTTCCAGCGCGGCACGCGCGAACGCCAGCAGGCCGTCGGGCAAGGCCCCGGGCGTGGCCGTGGCGGCTTGTTTCGGGTCGCGGTAGAGCGCGTTGGCGGGCCCCGAGTTTTCGCCTTCGTCAGACTCGTCGGCCAGACGCATCAGCAGATCGCGCGCCAATTCGCCGGCCGCCGGCGCGCGGAACCCGATGGAGCAGGTCATGCAGTCGCCGCCTTCGGCCACGCCGTCGTGGCCCCAGCCCGGTGGCAGGTAAAGCATGTCGCCGGGTTGCAGCAGCCATTCCTGCGTCGGCTCGAAATGGCGCAGCAGCTTCAAAGGCGCGCCTTCGACAAAGGCCGCGTCTTTCACCTTGCCCACGCGCCAGCGCCGCTGGCCGTGCACCTGCAGCAGGAACACGTCGTAGGAATCGACATGCGCCCCGACACCACCGCCGGGGCTGGCCCAGGACACCATCAAATCATCCAGCCGAGCCGCCGGCACGAAGCGAAACTGCGACAGCAGTTCGTGGGCGGTCGGCACGTGCAGGTCCAGCCCCTGCATCAGCAGCGTCCAGCCGGGGCGAGACACCGGCGGTAGCGCGCGGCGCGGCACGGGGCCGGGGCGCACGCGCCAGCCGCCGTCGGCTTGCACCACCAGGCGCGACTCGACGTCTTCACTGCCCGCCAGGTCGAACAGCGCCGCGCGCGACAGCGGCGGCGAAACGCCCGGCATGGCCTGGCGCACCAGCAGCGGCTTCTTCTGCCAATGCCGCTGCATGAAGGTGGCGGGGCTGAGGCCGCCGAGTAGCGGCAATGGTGCGTTCACGTCCATGGTCCGGATTCTGGCGCAGCGTCACTACCGTCCACCAGACGGCCCTGTGCCATCATTCCTGCATGCAGATTTCAGCCCCCTGCGTCGTGAGCCTGACCTGGAAGCTCAACGACGCCCAGAACCGCCCTATCGACGAATTGGCCGAGCCCGTGGAGTTTTTCTACGGCGGTGAAGACCTGCTCGCCAAGGTGGAAGAAGTGCTGGCGGGATACGAAGCCGGCGCCTCGGTGCAGTTGCAGCTGGAACCCGAACACGCCTTCGGCGAGTACAAGGCCGAATTGGTGTGCTTCGAAGACCGCAAACTCTTCCCCGAGCAACTGGAAGTGGGCATGGGCTTCGAGGGCCTGCCCAAGGGCCACGCCACGCCCGAAATGCCGGCCGACGCCATCTACCTGGTCACTGAGATCTACCCCGGCCACGTGGTGTTGGACGGCAACCACCCATTGGCCGGCATGGCGCTGCGGCTCGACATCCAGGTGCGCGGCGTGCGCGCGGCCAGCGATGAAGAAATCGAAGCCCGCACGGTGGGCGGCACGCCGCTGACTAATCTGGGCGGCGGCACCGCGACCCCGACGAATTCGATGCTGCACTGAGCCGCCTGCGGCTATCGATACGGAACAGGCCTTCCCGGGTCAGTCGACTTCGGGCAACGTCTCAGGCGTCGACAGGTCCGGGTCGTCCCATTCCAGCAATTCCGCCAGCCGGTGCACGACCCAGCCGGCTTCGGCGTCGTTCAAACCCGCCGTGCCGCCGAGCAAGCCGCGGTGCATGCGTTCCAGCACGTCGGCCTCGGTGATGCTCAGCTGCCACAGCTGCGTTTGCGCCGTCTCGGTCAGCATGCAGGCCATGTCTTCGCAGAGCTCGTGGCGCTGCATGATGACCTCGCGCGTCTCGGTGGGCTTGATGCGCCCGGGCGGCACGTAGAGCGCGATGAAGGCGGGTGGAACGACGATCTGGTTGTCGTCAGACACGGTGCATCACGCTTGCCCTGTCGAGCCGAAACCGCCACTGCCGCGCGCGCTGTCGTGCGTTTGTGAACTGAATGATTCGACGCGCTCGAAGCGCGCCTGCACCACCGGCACGATGACCATCTGCGCGATGCGTTCAAAAGGCTGCACGGCGTAGGCCAGGCCGCCACGGTTCCAGCAGCTCACCATCAGCGGGCCCTGGTAGTCGCTGTCGATCAGCCCCACCAGATTGCCCAGCACGATGCCGTGCTTGTGGCCCAGACCCGAACGCGGCAGCAGCATTGCGGCCAGGCAAGGGTCGGCGATGTGCACGGCCAGGCCGGTGGGAATCAGCGCGGCCTGGCCGGGTTCCAGCACCAGTGGCTTGTCCAGACAAGCGCGCAGGTCCAGCCCGGCGCTGCCCGGTGTGGCGTAGGCCGGCAGGTGGTCGGCCATGCGGGCGTCGAGCAGCTTGACGGCGATGGTGGTCATGAGGGCGGGGCTTGTGAAGCTTGTGGGGCTTGTGGCGCTCGATCGGCGATCTCGGCCACCAGCAGGCGCGCCAGGCTCAGCTTGTCGCCAGTGGGCAGTTCACGTTCGCCGTGGGCGTCGACCAGCAGCAGCGTGTTGTCGTCGCGGCCGAAGGTGGCCGGGCCCAGGTTGCCGACGACCAGCGGCACGCCCTTGCGCTGCAGCTTGTCGCGGGCGTGGCGTGCCAGGTCGTGGGTTTCGGCGGCGAAGCCCACGCACCAGGGGCGTTGGCCTTCGGGCAACTTGGCGACCGTGGCCAGGATGTCGGCGTTCTCGGTCAACTCCAACACCGGCACCCGGCCGCTGCCGTCCTTCTTGATCTTGGCGTCGGTCGCGGATGCCGGCCGCCAGTCGGCCACCGCCGCCGTGGCCACGAAGATGCCGTGCAGCGGCGCTTGCGGCAGCACGGCGGCCAGCATCTGGGCGGCGCTTTGCACGTCGATGCGGCGCACGCCATGCGGCGTGGGCAGGTGCACAGGGCCGGCTACCAGCGTGACGCGCGCGCCGGCTTCAGCGGCCGCGCGGGCGATGGCGAAGCCCATCTTGCCGCTGGAATGGTTGGTGATGCCGCGCACCGGGTCGATGGCTTCGAAAGTCGGCCCGGCCGTTACCAGCACCGAACGGCCGGCCAGCAACTTGGGCTGGAAGAAGGCGATCAATTCGTCGCGCAGTTCGTCGGCTTCCAGCATGCGGCCGTCGCCGATCTCACCGCAGGCCTGGTCGCCAGCGGCAGGGCCCAGCACGGTGGCGCCGTCGGCCTTGATCTGCGCCACGTTGCGCTGTGTGGCCGGGTGCGACCACATCTCGCGGTTCATCGCCGGAGCCACCAGAAGCGGGCAGCGCGCGACGGGCCGGGCCAGGCACAGCAGGGCCAGCAACTCTCCCGCCCGGCCCTGCGCCAGCTGTGCGATGAAGTCGGCGCTGGCCGGCGCGACGACGATGGCGTCAGCCTCGCGCGTAAGGTTGATGTGCGGCATGTGATTCGGTTCGCGCGCGTCCCACTGGCTGGTGTAGACGGGGCGGTTGCTCAGCGCCTGCATCGTCACCGGCGTGATGAACTGCGTGGCCGCGTCCGTCATCACCACCTGCACGGTGGCACCGGCCTTGACCAGTTCGCGCGCAAAGTCGGCGGCCTTGTAGCAGGCCACGCCGCCGGACAGGCCCAGGACGATGTGTTTGCCTTGCAGTGCTGTCGGGGGTGGAGATGACATGTTCCGAAACTCTAACAGCCGGCCCCGTGCAGGCCGGGGTGCAGGACGGTCACCCGGCGCCGTGGCACTTTTTGAACTTCTTGCCGCTGCCGCATGAACAAGGGTCGTTGCGGCCAGGGGTGGTTTCGACGCGGCGGGTCTCGGTCTTGGGCGCAAAGTCCACCCAATACATGCGCAGGTCTTGAACCGCCATGCAGGCCTCGGCCAGCAGGTCGTCGCGCGTCGGGTCGGCCTTGGATTCGGCTTTTGGATCGTCTTTCGGATAGGCGGCGGCCACATGAGCACGGTACTCGTCGCTGTCCATCGGCAGCAGCAAGACTTCGATCTGCTGGAAGGACTGCGCGAAAACGGCCGCAGCTTCTTCGTGGGCGGGCAAGGTCCAGATTTGCGGCAGCGCCTGCACGGCATGCAGAAAGCCTTCGCCCCACTCGACGCCGGTTTGCACCAGCGCGGCGTCTTGCTCGCTCAGCCCGCTTTCTTCGACCAGCTTGCGCCGGCTGTCGTCGGTCCACTCGGCGACCAGCGGTTCCAGCCGCAAATAGTCGGGCTCGTCAAACAGCGCTTCAGGGTCGAGTTCGCTGCGCAGCACGGCCAGCCGCGCCAGCAACGCGCGCACGGCCTGCGCCTGGGCCTCGGGGTCGCCGAAGGCGCGCTCGAAGGCGTCGTCGAACAGGGCCGGCAGCCACAGGGCCGGCTCCACGCTGTGCGGCGTGGCAGCCATGGCGCACAGCATGCCGTCCACGGTTTCGAAGGAAAACCGGTCATCGAAACCGGCGATGCGCTCACAGGTCAGCTCGAAGGCGTTCAATTCGGCTTCGGTGTTGATGCGGGGGCGCAACGGGTTCATCGTGAGTAGATTCAAGGGCTTGGTCGGGGGAGGCGTGGGCGAAAGTACCGGCAACGGCGCCGGCCTATGCCTGGAAGTCGCCTGGAAGTCGCCTGGAAGTCGCCTGGAAATCGCCTGGAAATCGCCTAGAAATCGCTCTGCAGCGTGATGCTGGTCAGACGCGCGGTGCTGCCGTAAAGGCTGGGCAACAGGTAGCGCTTGTCGGAGATGTTGCTCACGTCCAGACGCAGCGTCGGGTTGCTGAACCAGCGATCGGACGGCAGTTGCACTGCGACGTTCAGCTCGAAGGTCGTGAAGCCCGCCAGGCTCTGTTCGCCCACCACGGTGATGTTGCGGCGGGCGGTGTATTTGCCGGCCAAGTTCACCATCACCGGCCCATTCGCGTACTGCACCGCCAGTGCCGACATGCTCCTGGGCGCATCAGGAAACAGGCGGCCGCTGGCCGGGAACTGCGCCGCGACCTTGCCCGCCTCGCCGAATACCGCCAGCGGGTTGGTCAAGGTCGGCAAGCCGTCGTTGGCGTAGCCCAGGATATAGCCCGTCGACGCAGTGGCGCTGAAGCCTTGAACTGGCGAGGTGGCCACTTCCAGCCCCACGCCCCGTGCCGTCGCGTTGCCGACGCGCAGGCTGTACGGGGCGGCGCCCGTCGGCTCGAAGCTGGATGCAATGCGGTCCTTGAACTTCACCAGGAAAGCAGAGGCCGAAGCCTTGAACAGGCTGGACTTGTAAAGCGCACCCATGTCCAGAGCGACCGCGCTTTCCGGCTTGGCCGCCGGCGAGAAGATCGAGGCGGCGCTTCCTGTACCGCTTCCTGTACCGCTGGCTGTACCGCTGGCTGTACCGCTGGCCGTCGGCCAGCCGTTGCCCAGGCGAAAAGCTTCAGAACCACCCGGTACCGTGAAGCTCTTCGTCAGACTGGAAAAGACCTGCACGTCCTGCGTGAGCTGCAGGCCGCCGGTCAGCGCCGAGGACGTGTAGTGTGCGCTCGCGCCTGGCAACAGCGCCATCACCGGGAACGGGTTCACCGAAGCGCGAAGTCGGTCGAATTGCACCTTGCTGACCGTGTTGGCGCCGCCCCTGAACCCGTCGTCAGCGGGCAGCAGGCCAACACCCAGCTTGTCGACGTCGCCGCCTGCGGCAGCCCGGGCGGCATCGCTGGCGTCCTGGGCATGGGCCCCAGTACCCCAGACCAGCAGCGGCAACAGAATACAGCGGGCCCACTGATGGCGGCGCTTGTTCATCGACGGTCCTCGGAAAACGGTGAAAAAAGGTGGCATGAAAACCCGGCTGCCCGAGAGGCTCGCCACGCCCGGCCCTGTTGGCGAAGATTAGGCGGCCAAGCGCCCGAATGGGGGGCTGATTTCGGGCCTTCGGTGTTGCGTAGAGACAACCCGCAGTGTCACACGATGCAGCCATGTCATCAAAATGGCGCGCACCCAACTGATTATCCAGGGCACGGGTCTCGCTGCCCTGATGCGATTCACGAAAGGCTGCTCTTGCAGTCTCAACACTCTAGAAGGCAATGAACATGTACATGCGCGATTGGACCGGAATACCGAGGACCGCCGTGGCGGTTGCAGTCGCAGTTCTGGCGTCAGCACCGGTGCTGGCGCAGAACACCACGGCCGGCGTTGGCGGGCGCGTCCTGGACGCCAGCGGACAGCCGCTCGCCGGCGCCACCGTCAACATCGTGCACGTCGAGTCGGGTTCGACCAACAACCTGACCACCGACAACGCCGGTCGGTACAGCGCCCGCGGTTTGCGTGCTGGCGGCCCTTACACCGTCACCATCAGCAAGGGCAGTTTGGTCGACAAGCGCAGCGACGTCTTCCTGAACCTGGCAGAAACGCTGAACCTGGACGCCACGCTGGGCGCGACCGCTGAGCGCATCGTGGTCACCGGGCGCGGCGTGTCGGACAAGTTCAACAGCGCGGCCATGGGCGCTGGCACCAACATCGGAAGCCGGGAACTCGCAGCCTTTGCGTCGATACAGCGCAACCTGCAGGACTACGCCCGCACCGACCCGCGCCTGGCGCAGACCGACAAGGAACGCGGTGAGATCTCGGCCGGCGGCCAGAACACGCGCTTCAACTCCATCACCATCGACGGCGTCAACATCAACGACACCTTCGGGCTGGAAGCCAACAACCTGCCGACGAAAAAGCAACCCATTTCGATCGACGCCATCCAGTCGGTGCAGGTCAACCTGAGCAATTACGACGCAACGCAGAAGGGCTACACCGGCGCGAACATCAACGCGGTCACCAAGAGCGGCACCAACGAGTTCAAGGGCAGCGTTTACTACGTCACGCGCGACGACAACCTGGTTGGCAAGTTCTACAACCGCAGCACGGGGGCGTACAGCAATTTTCCGTCGTTCGAGGAGAACACCAAGGGCTTCACCCTCGGCGGTCCGATCATCCCGGACAAGCTGTTCTTCTTCGTCAGCTACGAAGATTTCAAGAGCACCAAGGCCGCGCCGGCCTTCGGACCGGCGGGCAGCAGCCTGACCAACGTCGGCATCCAGCAAAGCGCCATCGACTCGGCCATCTCCATCGCGAAAAACACGTGGGCGATGGACATCGGCGCTCCGACGGCTTCGGACCTGGCGCTGACCGTCAAGGACGCGCTGGTGAAGCTGGACTGGAACATCAGCGACAAGCACCGCGCCAACCTGCGCTACAGCAAGACCGAGCAGAGCGACCCCAACGTGACCACGCTGTTCTCGGCCACGCAGCTGTCGCTCAGTTCGTACTGGTTCGTTCAGAACAAGACGATCGAAACGCTGGTCGGTCAGTGGTTCGCCGACTGGACGCCGGCTTTCAGCACCGAGGTGAAGGTTTCGCAGCGTGACTACTCGGTGCTGCAACCGTCGGTGAATGGCACCCAGCTGCCGTCGATCGGCCTGGGGTTCACGGGCGCCTTGCCGGCCAACGCCGTCGGCGCATCGGCGAACAATCGCACCCTGAACTTCGGCACCGAGGCCAGCCGGCACCTCAACGTGCTGAACACCAAGACATCGGACATCTATGCCGGTGGCAACTGGGCCTTGGGCGAACACGAGGTGAAGTTCGGCCTCGACTACAGCCGCAACGAGATCTACAACGCCTTCCTGCAGAACGTGAACGGCACCTACACCTTCGGCTGCGATAGCACCGCGAGCTACACCTTCGGTAGCCTAAATTGCTCCACGGCCACTACCGACCAGGTCCAGGCCGCCACACTCGAGAACTTCCAGCGCGGCCGCCCCTCTTCCTACACCGTGCAGTTGCCGCGCGCCGGCAAGACCCTGCTCGATGGCGTGTCGACCTTCACCACGGCCAACACCGGCCTGTTCATGCAGGACAGCTGGAAGTACACCGACAACTTCAACGTGATGTTCGGCCTGCGCATCGACCAGCAGGGCGTCAACAACCGGCCGATCTACAACGCCACCGCTGCATCGGCCAAGGTCGCCGGCAGTGTCAACGGCACGACGGTCGTGCGCAACACCGGTGGCTTTGGCATCGACAACACCGTCACGCTAGACGGCAACGTGCTGGCGCAACCGCGTGTCGGTTTCAACTGGAACCCGGGCACCGCCCGCCGCCAACAGGTGCGCGGCGGCTTCGGTCTGTTCCAGGGCGCGGCGGCCAGCGTTTGGCTTTCGAACCCGTTTTCGAACACCGGCGCTGCGGTGCAGCAGTTGAGCTGCACCAGTTTTGCGGCCTGCCAGACCGCAGGTTTGCTGTTCAAGGCTGACCCCAACGCGCAGCCAACGCCCGTCGGTTCGCCACCGGCAGCCAACGTGGACGCGCTGGACCCGGGCCTGAAGCAGCCTTCGGTGTGGAAGGCCAATCTGGCTTACGAAAGCGAGCTGCCCGCGCTGCCGGTGGTTGGCACCCTGGTGGCCGGCGCCGAATGGCTTTACACCAAGACCAATGCCGGCATCTTCTACCAGCACCTGAACCTGGGCGCGCCGACCCGCTCCGGCACCGACGGCCGTGAGCTCTACTTCCGGCCCGAAGGCTATGACACCAACTGCTACGCGGTGTCGGCCACGGGCGGCATCACGGTCAGCAGCAGCGGCGCCTGCGCGTCGCCAGCCGGCGCCAGCAAAAGCCGCGCGCTCAGCAATGCGTCGTTCGGCAATGTGCTGATGGCCAGGGGCACCAAGCAGGGCGGTGGCAACCAGTTGACGCTGTCACTGACCAAGCCCGTCACTGCTGGATTCGGCTGGGGTGTGGGTTATACGCGCACCGACGCCAAAGAAGTCAGCCCCCTGACCTCGTCCACGTCCAACAGCAACTGGAACGGCAAGAGCGTCTTCAACCCCAACGAAGAAACGCTGCAGAACTCGAACTACCTGATCAAGGACCGCATCAGCGCGAACCTGACCTGGCAGCAGGCCTTCGTCGACAAGTACAAGACCACGGTTGGCGTGTTCTACGAAGGCAGGCGTGGCAAGCCGTACAGCTGGACCTACATCAACGACCTGAACGGCGATGGCATCAGCGGCAACGACCTGATGTACATCCCGTCGGCGCAGGGTTCCGGTGAAGTCGTCTTCAAGCCCGGCACCGGATCGGGCGAGACGGCGGCGCAGGTTGAGCAACGCTTCTGGGACGTGGTCAACGGCAACCCAGGCCTGGCCAGTGCCAAGGGCGGTCTGGTCGGACGGAACAACAACTTCGCGCCCTGGGTCAACAACATCGACATGCGCATCAGCCAGGAGCTTCCGGGTTTCACGTCCAAGCACAAGGCCACCTTCGTGCTCGACTTCCTGAACTTCGGCAACCTGCTGAACAAGAAGTGGGGCCGCATCGACGAAGCACCGTTCCCTTCGCGCCGCAGCTTCGTGAACTATGTCGGCCTGGACGGCAGCGGCAAGTACATCTATTCGATGGGCACGACCACGGACCTGGTGACCAAGCAGAACGAACGCGAATCACAGTGGGCCATCCAAGCCACGCTGCGTTACGAGTTCTAGTCGGCAGCAAGAGCCACCCCCGCGCGGGTGGCTCAGCAAAAAGGGGCCGCTGGCCCCTTTTTTGTCCGCGGCCGTGAGACTGCCTAGGCGCGCTCGCCCACCCAGGTTGCCACACTGGCCAAGGCTGCGGGCAACGCACCCGCGTCGCTGCCGCCGGCCATGGCCAAGTCCGGCTTGCCGCCGCCCTTGCCGCCCACCTGCTGCGCGACGAAGTTCACCAGGTCGCCGGCCTTCATGCGGCCGATGCGGTCGGCGCTGACACCAGCCGCTAGCTGCACCTTGCCGCCGTCCACCGCCGCCAGCACGATGACCGCGCTCTTCAGCTTGTCCTTGAGCTTGTCCATCGTTTCGCGCAGCGACTTGGCGTCGCCGCCCTGCAGCACCGCCGCCAGCACCTTGATGCCGTTCACGTCCACAGCCTGCGCCATCAGCTCATCGCCCTGCGACGAAGCCAGCTTGCTCTTCAGCGCGGTGACTTCCTTTTCGAGCGCGCGCACGTGGTCCAGCACCGCCGCCACGCGCACGGTTACATCGGCCGGCGTGGCCTTCAGCGTGCCGGCCAGGCCGTTGACCGTGCCTTCCAGTTGCTGCAAATAAGCCAGCGCGTTGCCGCCGGTCACCGCCTCCACACGGCGTATGCCGGCCGCGATGCCGCCTTCTGCGACGATCTTGAACAGGCCGATGTCGCCGGTGCGCTGCACGTGGGTGCCGCCGCACAGCTCGCGGCTGCTGCCGATGTCGAGCACGCGCACCTCGTCGCCGTACTTTTCGCCGAACAGCATCATCGCGCCCAGCTTCTGCGCTTCTTCGATGGGCAGCACGCGCGACTGCGTGGCCGCGTTGGCCAGGATCTCGGCGTTGACCAGCGCTTCAACCTCGGCAATCTGCGCGTCGGTCATGGGCGTGTTCTGCACGAAGTCGAAGCGCGTGCGCTCAGCAGTGACCAGCGACCCCTTTTGCTGCACGTGTTCGCCCAGCACCTCGCGCAGCGCCTTGTGCATCAGGTGGGTGGCGCTGTGGTTGCGCACGGTGCGCAGGCGGCGTTCGCCGTCGACGCGGGCGGTGAACACATCGCCCACGCTGACCGTGCCTTCGACGACGCGGCCGTGGTGGCCGTGCACGCTGGCCTGCACCTTGATCGTGTCTTCGACGACGACGCGGGTGGTCGGGTTGCGCAGCTCACCGGCGTCACCGGCCTGGCCTCCGCTCTCGGCGTAGAAAGGCGTGTGGTCCAGCACGATGAGCACGTCGTCGCCGGGCTTGGCTTGCTGCACCGGCGTGCCGTCGATGTAGATCGCGGTGACTTTGCTGGTCTCGCAGACCAGGTGCAAGTAGCCGTGGAAATTGGTCGCGTCGCCGGTGTATTCCAGGCCGGCCGCCATCTTGAATTTGGCCGACGCGCGGGCCTGTTCGCGCTGCCGCGCCATGGCCACGTTGAAGCCGGCTTCGTCGACGCTCACACCGCGTTCCCGGCAGACGTCGGCGGTCAGGTCCAGCGGGAAACCGAAGGTGTCGTGCAGCTTGAAGGCCAGGTCGCCTGCTATGACTTGCGCGCCCGCTTTGTCCATGGACGCCAAGGCCGCTTCCAGGATGTCCATGCCGTTGGCGATGGTCTGAAAGAAGCGTTCTTCCTCGGTCTTCAACACCTCGGTGACGCGCCCGGCGGCGCGGCGCAGTTCGGGATAAGCGTCGCCCATTTCGGCCTCGAGCGCGGCCACCAGGGTGTGGAAGAAAGGCTTGCGTGCGCCCAGCTTGTAGCCGTGGCGGATGGCGCGGCGGGCGATGCGGCGCAGCACGTAGCCGCGGCCTTCGTTGCCGGGAATCACCCCATCCACGATGATGAAGCTGCAGGCGCGGATGTGGTCGGCGATGACCTTCAGTGACGGCGACGCAGCGTCACAGTTACCGCCGCCGGCAGCATCGACAGCCTTCTTCGCCGCCGCCAGCAGGCTGACGAACAGGTCGATCTCGTAATTGCTGTGCACGTGCTGCAGCACGGCCGTCAGCCGCTCCAGCCCCATGCCGGTGTCGACGCTGGGCTTCGGCAGCGCATGCATCACACCGTCTTCGGTGCGGTTGAACTGCATGAAGACGTTGTTCCAGATCTCGATGTAGCGGTCGCCGTCCTCGCCCGGGCTGCCCGGTGGGCCGCCGGGGATTTCGGGGCCGTGGTCGAAGAAGATCTCGCTGCAAGGGCCGCAGGGACCCGTGTCGCCCATCATCCAGAAGTTGTCGGAGGCGTAGCGCGCGCCCTTGTTGTCGCCGATGCGGATGATGCGTTCGGCGGGCAGCTTGATCTCGTTGAGCCAGATGCCGTAGGCCTCGTCGTCGTCGGCGTACACGGTGGCCCACAGCTTGTCTTTGGGCAGGCCGAAGTTCACGGTCAACAGTTCCCAGGCGTACATCAGCGCGTCGCGCTTGAAGTAGTCGCCGAAGCTGAAGTTGCCCAGCATCTCGAAGAAGGTGTGGTGGCGGGCTGTGTAGCCCACGTTCTCCAGGTCGTTGTGCTTGCCGCCGGCGCGGATGCACTTCTGACTGGTCGTGGCGCGCGTGTAGGGCCGCTTGTCGTAGCCCAGGAACACGTCCTTGAACTGGTTCATGCCGGCGTTGGTGAACAGCAGCGTCGGGTCGTCACCGGGCACCACCGGCGAACTGGCCACGATGGTGTGGCCCTTGCTCTCGAAGAACTTCAAGAAGGTGCTGCGTATTTCAGCTGCGTTCATCGGCTGCTTTCATGGGCTGTTCGGGTCAGGCTTGCGCAAAGGTGCATTGAGCCGGGATTCTAGGGTCCACCCCCTGCCCTGCCCCTGCTCTGGCTGTCCCTTGCTATCGTCGGCCACCCTGCAAGGAGAACCCCATGGACACCCGCACCACGCCGCTCGCCCAACTCGCCGACCCCAGCTTGCTGAAGACCGACGGCCTCATCAACGGCGCCTGGGTCACCGCGCAGAACGGTCAGGCCCGTTTTGCCGTCAACGACCCGGCCACCGGGCTGGAACTGGCACAGGTGGCCAATCTGGGTGCCATCGACGCGGCGGCGGCACTGCAGGCGGCCGAAAAGGCCTGGGGCCCGTGGCGCAACAAGACCGCCAAGGAACGCGGCGCGGTGATGATGAAGTGGTTCCACCTGATCCACCAACACGCCGACGACCTGGCCCGCATCATGACGGCCGAGCAGGGCAAGCCGCTGGCTGAGGCACGCGGTGAAGTGGTTTACGGCGCCAGCTTCATCGAGTGGTTCGCTGAAGAAGCCAAGCGCGTCTACGGCGAGACCATCCCCACCACCGACAACAACAAGCGCTACATCGTCATCAAGCAGCCGGTGGGCGTGTGCGCGGCGATCACGCCGTGGAACTTTCCCATCGCGATGATCACGCGCAAGGTGGCGCCGGCGCTGGCAGCGGGCTGCCCGGTGGTCATCAAGCCGGCCGAGCAGACGCCGCTGAGCGCGCTGGCGCTGGCCGAACTGGCGCAGCGCGCGGGCATGCCGGCCGGCGTGCTGAACGTGTTGTGCGCCGACAGCGCCAACTCCATCGAGATCGGCAACGTGCTGTGCAGTTCCGACGTGGTGCGCCATTTGAGCTTCACCGGCTCCACCGAAGTCGGCCGCATCCTGGCCCGCCAGTGCGCGCCGACGGTGAAGAAGCTGAGCCTGGAGTTGGGCGGCAACGCGCCCTTCATCGTCTTCGACGACGCCGACATCGACAGCGCGGTCGAAGGCGCGATGGTCAGCAAATACCGCAACGCCGGCCAGACCTGCGTCTGCGCCAACCGCATGTACGTGCAGGCCGGCATCTACGACGCCTTCGTCGAAAAGCTGGCGGCCAAGGCCGGCGCCATCAAGGTGGGCAACGGCTTCGAGGCCGGCGTGGCGCAGGGGCCGATGATCGACGACGCGGCAGTGGCCAAGGTCGAGGCCCATGTGGCCGACGCGGTGGCCAAGGGCGCGAAGGTGGTTGTGGGCGGCAGCCGCAGCGACCAGGGCGAGCGCTTCTACACGCCCACCGTACTGTCGGGCGTGACGAGCGACATGCTGTGCGCCAAAGAAGAAACCTTCGGCCCGGTGGCGCCGGTGTTCCGCTTCGAAACCGAGGCCGAGGCTATTCGCCTGGCCAACGACACCGAGTTCGGTCTGGCCAGCTATTTCTACAGCCGCGACATCGGCCGTGTCTTCCGCGTGGGTGAAGCGCTGGAATATGGCATGGTAGGCATCAACACCGGCCTGATCAGCACAGCCGAGGTGCCCTTCGGCGGCGTCAAGCAAAGCGGTCTGGGCCGCGAGGGCGCGCACCAGGGCATGGACGACTATGTCGAGGTGAAATACCTCTGCCTGGGCGACATCCTGCGCTGAGCGCGCAAGCGCGCAAGCTCGACTGCAAACGCAACCGTAACCACAGCCGAGCCGGCTGCGTCTGCAGTCAAGGCGCGGGGTCGTTGGCAGCCGTGCTGCCGCTGCGCTCGGTGCGCACCGCAAAACCTTCGCTGCCCAGTGTGGCCACCGACCCGGCTTGCGCGCTGGCCCGCTGCAGCAGGGTGTTGGCGTCCTTGCCGTGCTCGGGGTACAGCGCCAGGCCCACGGCCGCTGTGACCACGCACGGCTGGCCGGCCACCGTCACCGGTTGCTGCAGCGTGCGCACCAGCTTGCCCTCCACGCGCTCGCCGTCGCTGCGCGATTCCAACCGGCCCAGCAGCACACCGAAAGCATCGGGGCCGATGGCGGCCACAACGTCGCTGGCCCGCAACGCGCTGCGCAGGCGCACCGCCACTTTGCGGCGCAGCACATTGCCCGCCTCACCGCCCAGGCGCGCGGCGGCGGCTGCAAAGCCGTCGATGCGCAGCACCAACAGCACCATCGGCGCCGGCTCACGTTCGCGCAGCGCCAGCAATTGCGTCATGTGTTCGAGCAACTGCGCCTGGTGGGGCAGGCCGGTGGCCAGGTCGGTCGCGTAGGCGGTGCGCGCAGCACGTTCCAGGCGCTTGCGCAGCACGGCGTGGCGCAGGGTGCGCGGCAAGGCGGCGCGGTGTGCGACCAGCATCACGGCTTCCACGCCGCAGTCCAGCAGGGCGGTTTCCAGGTCCTCGTCAGGCTCAGCGGCCAGCACCACCACGGCGCTGTCGAAGGCGGTTTGCGCCAGGTCGGCCCGCGCCGCCAGCGCACGCAGAGCGGCCGGTGTTTCGGCGCACCAGACGACGGCATCGTGCAGCCGCGCACGGCTGGGGTCGCCCGTCTCGGCGACCTGCACGCCGGGCACCTGCAGCGCCGCCCGGGTTGCGTCGTTGGCGTCCAGCAAGAGCACCGAAAAGGATTGCGCGGTCATGGGCGGATGATGCCGTATGCGGCCGCGCTGGCGACGCGCTGGTGCCGCATCAGCGTTTGCGGCTGCCGCCTGCCACCACCAGCGCTATGCCGCCCAGGATGGCCGGTGCGGCCAGCAGCAAGCGCAGGTTCAGCGTTTCACCCAGCCAGGCGATGCCGCCCAGCGCTGCAATGACCGGCACGGCCAGTTGCAGCGTGGCGGCTGTGGCCACGCGCAGCGCGGGCAGCACCGTGTACCAGACGGCGTAACCCACACCCGAAGCCAGCGCGCCCGAAGCCACGGCGCAGGCCACGCCTGCGCTGTCCAGCGCGGCGCTTTGCCACATCACCACGCTGCACAAGGCCACCGGCAGCATGGCCCGCGCAAAGTTGCCGGCCGTCACCTGCAGCGGGTCGCCCTGGCCCTTGCCGCGCAGCGTGTAGACCGCCCAGGCCATGCCGGCCGCCACCATCAACAGACTGCCCTGCCAGGGCGGCGCCGCCCAGCCCGGCAGCATCAGGCCGATCAAGCCGGCCAGCGCCGCCAGCCAACCGATGAGTTGCAGGTCGCGCAGGCGCTCGCCCTTCAAGAAGCTCCAGCCGATCATTGAAGCCTGCACCGCGCCAAACAGCAGCAAGGCGCCCGTGCCCGCACTGAGGCTGGCGTAGGCATAGGAAAACGCGCCGGCATACGCAAAGAGCGCCATGGCCGACGGCCAGTTGCCGGCCAGCGGCTGGCCTTGGGCACGCGGCCCATCGCGCCAGCGGGCGATGAGCCACAGGCACAGCGCGCCCGACACGATGCGGATCAGCGTGAAGCTGGCCGCGTCGATGGCGGTGTGGCGCAGCGCCAAACGGCACAGCAGCGAATTGCCGGCGAAGGCCAGCAGGGCCACCAGCGTCAACCCAGCGTGGCGCAGCGCGGGCGGCGTGCGCGGGCCCCGCGCGTTGGCCGGGCTGTCTGGGCTGTCAGGGCTGTCAGGGCTGTCAGGGCTGTCGATGGCAGCGTCTCAAAGTCATGGGGTTTTTTAACATGCGCGGGCGGCGCGGCGCTGCCCCGTCCCTTGCCTGGGTGAGCCAGCGCACAGAACCCGGCGCCGTGGCGGTATAGCCTAGGCCACTTGTCAATTCAGTTGGGATGGTTCAAGGTGCGCAAGTCATGTCGGGTGGGTCTGTTCGCCGCGGTACTGGCCGCCCTCGATAGCGGCACGTCGGCCCGCGCGGTTCCGGTCGAGCCCGCACCAACGCCACCCGCAGCCGCAGCGTCGGCAGCCGACGCCGGCGCGGTTGCCGCAGCGGCCGCAGCCGCCGATCCGATGTTCGAACCCACACGACAAAGCGTGCGCTCGACCACCGAATGGCTGGCGCGCGGTGTGGATAGCTGGTTCGGCGACAGACCGTTCTCAGAGGGCGGCAAGGTCAGCGACGGTCGCCTGAGCGTGTTCATGCTGACGCGCCAGCACGAGAAAACCGACCTCAGCGTGCGCTTCAATGCCCGCGTCTGGCTGCCCAACCTGCAAGACCGTGCCTACTTGTTCCTGGGGCGTGACGACAACCGCGAGACCGTCACCGACCAACCCGACGCACTGTCACGCCAGCAGCGGCTGGTGCGCGAGAACAATGCCGACAACTCCTTCTTCGCGGGCCTGGGCTTTCTGCTGCACGAGTCGGTGCAGTTCCGCATCGGCTTTCACGGCGGCCTGAAGCCCTATGTGCACGCGCGCTACGGCCATGCCTGGCAGTTGGGCCCGGCCGACGTGGTGGACTTCCGTGAAACCGTGTTCTGGACGCTGAGCGACCACTTCGGCTCGACCACGGCGCTGTCCTACGAACACGCCTACTCACGAACCTTGGTGATGCGCTTTCTGAACTCGGCCACCATCACGCAGGACTCGAAGAAGTTCGAATGGTCCAGCACCCTGGGTGCCTACCAGTCCTTCGGCGACCAGCGCGTGCTGTCCATCGAAGTGCTGGGCAACGGCCTGCAGGGCTCGGGTGTGCCGCTCACCGACTACGGTGTGCAAGCCAAATGGGAACAGCCGGTGCACAAGGACTGGCTGGTTGGCGAAGTGCTGGTCGGCCACTTCAGGCCGCGCCCCGATGCATTGAGCCCACGCGGCAACGCCTGGGCGGTGGGCGCCGGGCTTCGGATGAAGTTCTGAGGGCCGGCCAGGCACCGAAAGAAGCGCCCGACATGCCGCACCCGGGCCGGATGCCGCTACGCCGCCATATCGGCTGCCAACGCGCGAGGCAGGCGCAGGCAAACGGCACGCACTCCCTCATGTTGGCCGCACGCGAGCACGGTCTCCGCTGCTGCAGCGACCGACGCGACGCCCGTGTAGCCATACGAGCCCGCCGTGCCTTTGAGCGCGTGCAGCAGTGCTTTGAGCGTCGGCCAGTCGGCCGATCGAACTGCGGTGTCAATCAACACGAAGCTGGCGGGCAGTCCGGCCGCGAATTGCAGCGTCAACTGCGCCAGCTCGGTCGCGTAATCGTGTTGCACCGCCAGACTGGCTTGCAGGACCTGCGCTTCACCGACGTGCTGTTGCAGCACTTCGTAGAAGCGGCTCCGGTTGATGGGCTTGCCCAACACGTCGGTGCAGCCGCATTGCCTGTACAGCGCAACGTCTTCCTGCATCACGTTGGCGGTCAGCGCGACGATGGGGCCCCGGTAGTTGGCATTGCGCAGCATCTCTGTGGCGGTGACACCGTCCATGATGGGCATTTGTATGTCCATGAAAACCAGCGCGTACTCGTGGGCCAGTGCACGCTCCACGGCCAGACTTCCATTGCCCACCATGTCAAATTCCACGCCGGCCTGGCGCAAAAGCGCGCCGAGCAGGCGCTGGTTGTCCAGACCGTCCTCGGCCACCAGCACACGGCCACTCAGGTTCGGCATGTCGATGGCCGTGATCTCGAAGGCAGGGCGCTGGAAGTCGTCGAAGTCGGTGTGGCGGTCCAGCATCTCGAAGGGCTGCGCGGCCAGTCCCACGGGCACGGTCACTGAGAAGCGGCTGCCGCGACCGACTTCACTGGCCACCCGGATCTTGCCGCCCAGCATGTCAGCCAGTTGCTTGGAGATGTAGAGCCCCAGACCGGTGCCACCGAACTGGCGCGTCGTTGACAGATCGGCCTGCGAGAAGGGTTTGAACAGCCGCGACATCTCTGGCTCGCTCATGCCGATGCCGGCGTCAGTCACTTCGAAGCACAGCGATTGGGACGCAGCGTCGAAGCGCACGTCCAGCCTCACCTCGCCATCCTTGCTGAACTTGATGGCGTTGCTGCAGAAGTTCAGCAAGATCTGCTTGAGGCGCACGGGGTCGGTGAGCAGCGCTGGCGGCAGCGGCAGGTGGTGCGCGATGGTGAAGAGCAGCCCCTTCTCCTGAGCCCGACCCGATGCGAGGACCTCGATGTCGCTCAGCAGCTTCGGCAAACCCACGGCGATGCTTTCCAGCGTGAGCCGGTTCGATTCGATCTTCGACATGTCGAGGATGTCGTTGATCACCTCCAGCAGATGGCGCCCATTGCGAACGATGGTCTTGGCCGCGCCGACCTTCTCGGCCTGCGGCATCTGCGGGTCCTGCATGAGTTCGGCAAAGCCGATGATCGACGTCAGTGGTGTTCTGATTTCGTGGCTCATGTTGGCCAGGAAGCTGCTCTTCGATTGGCTGGCCGCCACCGCCTCGTCGCGCGCCAGGCTGAGTGCCTTGGTGCGCTGCTCGATCAAACGCTCCAGCCGCTCGGTCAGCGCTTTCGGATCGGCACTGCCGTTGATCGCCTGCAGGTCCAAATCGTCCAATTGTTTGCGCAGGCGGCGCCGCTCGGCGCGCTCGACATTCAAGCGCCGCTCCAGCAGGGCCACCAGCTCGCTGGCCTCGCCCACCAGAGGCTTCCCGTTCGAGAGCATCAATGCACCTCCGAAGCCGACAACAAGGCTTTGGGGTCGCGGCTTTGCAGGCCTGTGCGCGTGGGGCTGACCGGGCCCGTTGCCGGCAACGCCAGGGTGATGAGCGCACCGCCACCCTGGCCATTGGCCGCCACGATGCTGCCGCCGTGCGCGCCCATGATCTTGCGCGCGATCGTCAGCCCCAGCCCGGCACCACCCGAGCCGTCACGGGTGCGGCTGGACTGCACGAAGGCTTCGAAGACCTGCTCCAGTTCCGCCTCGGGTATGCCTGGCCCGTGGTCACGAACCGTCAGTTTGATGCCGGACAGGCCCGCGTCGGTCAGCGACACATCGATGCGCCCGCCCACGGGCGAATAGCGGACCGCGTTCGACAGCACGATGCGCACGGCCTGCTGGAAACGCACGCGGTCCACATCGCCTTCTGGTGCCTCGTCCAGGCCCTCAAGTTCGAGCTTCAAGTTGCGAACAACCGACTGGGCTTGCACCTGCATGACTGCGTCCCTCACGATCTCGGACAAGTTGACGCGTTGCAGCGGCAGCGAACCGACGGCGCTGTCCATTTGCGACACATCGAGCAAGCCGTTCACCAGCGTCAGCATGCGCTGGCCACCCGCGTGGATGTCCGT
Organism: Burkholderiales bacterium; assembly: GCA_038316205.1. Taxonomy (GTDB): domain Bacteria; phylum Pseudomonadota; class Gammaproteobacteria; order Burkholderiales; family Burkholderiaceae_C; genus Rubrivivax. The sequence goes on along the minus strand of JBBQAI010000007.1, from coordinate 24,168 downwards.
GAACAGGTCGAGAAGGTCCGGCCGAACGGCCGCCAGATCACCCGCCAGATCACGGCCGATGTCGGAGTAGCCGATGATCGCTTGCAGCGGTGTGCGCAGCTCGTGAGTGATGTTGGCGATGAACTCGGATTTGGCTTGGTTGGCCGATTCCGCAGCGTCTTTCGCCTTGCGGATGGTCCGCTCGGCCGCGCGGAACTCGGTGACATCGACGATGCTGCCGACGATGCCGGCGGCCGTGCCATCGGCGCGGTTGAAGCGCACCTTGGTCACCACGGTGTCGCGGGCCGGCCGACCCGCGACGAGCAGTTGGTTGTCGTAGCTGACCCGCCCTTCGGTCTGCAGGAGCCTGGCATCGTGGTCCTGGTGTTTCGCGGCATCGCCGCCGAACAGCTCAGAAGATTCACGGCCCAAGACCTCGGGCAAGGTCAGATTCATCAACGCCAGCCAGGCTCGGTTGACGTTGACGAACCTGCCAGCCACGTCCTTCACGAACAGCGGCGTTGGACTGACTTCGAGCAATTGCATGTTGAAGGTCAATTGCGATTGCAGGGCTTGCTGGGCGGCGACCCGGGCCGAGACGTCGGCGGCAAAGCCGGCGAACCCCGCCACCCGTCCATCCGGCTTGAGCATACGAGTCAAGGAAAGGTCCAGGGTCAAGGACTGGCCTGCGGCGTCCTGGATGTGGACCAGGATGGTTTCCTGATGGCGGTCAGCCTGCGCGAAGAGACCGAAGCAAGCCGGGCGTTCATCTTCCCGACAGAGGTCGGTGACGCGCTTGCCCATCGCGTCGGCGGCCGGCCGGCCCGTCAGTTCCTGCCACCGGCCGTTGACGAAGACGATGCGGCCCGTGGCGTCGGCGCGGAAGATCAACTCGTGCACGCTCTCGACCAGAACCCGAAGATCGTGCTCGCTGGCTTCGACGCCCCTGCGGGTGCGCTCGAGGTCCGCGCTGACGGCCTCGTGGCTGCGCAGACTGCGCCAACCCACGGCCAGCGTGGCGGCGATGAACAGCAGCGCGCCAGCACAGGCGGCCAGCACCGTCACCAGCGTCTGACGGAAACCGGAAAGGATGCTCGCGCTGGGCCGCTCGACCACAACGGCGACGGGGCGCTTGCGCAGCACGCGGAAGGCGGTCACCACCTTCTCCCCGGCCATGCCGGCACCGAAGAAGCTGCCGCTCTCGCGGGCAGGCAGAAAGTCGGTGAAGAAGCGATGACGACCGATGCTGTCACCCGGCGACTTCTGGATCTTGCCGGTGCCGGCCAGCATGACCCCGCTCATCGAAAACAGGCCGGCACTGCGGGTTTCGTCGGCCAGCGTGAGTTCGTGGGCATTGGCGAAGTAGTCCGGGTTGATGACAGCCACCAGGTACAGGCGCGGCCCCGAAGCGTTGCCCACCGATCGGGTCAAAGGCACAAAAGTCCTTGGCGCGGACAACGTGCCCGACCCAGCCACCTGGCGCCCTGCCGTCGCATCGGCCAGATCGCGACCGTTGACGGACGACCCCAAGGCATCGGTCGTGCCGTCGGCAGGCAGAACAACGGCGTCGAGGTCGATCACGACACCGCGGTTCGCCGCCGACGAACTGGCAACCACCTGGCCACCGCGCGTGACCACGGACAGGCTGCGCAGGAAGGGCAGTCCGGTCAGGGCCCGAGTCAGGTCTTCGTTGACATGCGACGTGGGCTTGCTGAGTGCCTCGGTGTCGAGGGTGTCGGCCAGTGCGCCCATTGCGATGTCGATGGTGTTGAAGGTGCGCTCGGCGTGGTCCTGCAACACGCGGGCGTAGAGCTCGGCGCTTTGCACTTCGCTGGCTTCCAGCGCTTGTCGTTCATGCAACAGGAAGCCCGCGGTCAGCGCGACGACGAGGCTGGCCAGCAGCGCAGCCGCCCACGCCAGGGCGCGGCGGCCCAGCCATTTGGGAAGCGGCGATCTTTCGGTGCCTTCGACGGCCACGGTCCCGGTCATCGGATCTACTTCGCGAGCACGATTTCGCTCAGACCGTTGTGTTTCGCGGCAGCTTCCAATCGACCGTCCTTCTTGATGCGCGCGACGAACGCGTCCACGCGCTTGAGCCACGCCTCATCGCCCGGCTTGACGGCATAGGCATAGGGCAGCACGTGGAAAGGCGTTGTGGGCGCAACAAGCCTGGCCCAGTCCGCGTTGTCGAGCAGGCGCCGGCTGTAGGGGTAGTCGGTCATGAACACGTCGACGCGGCCGGCCTCCAGTTCCGCTTCACGCGTCATCGGCGGCTTGACGACGACCAGCTTCGCCCGCTTCAAGGCCTCGGCCATCACAGGCTCCATGAAGGTGCCCGCCTGCACCGCCACCTGAACGCCCGGCTGGTCGATGTCCGCCCAGGACTTGATGCTGCGGTTGCTGCGCGTCGTGACACCGTAGATGTCGCTTTGCAGGTATGGCTGCGTGAACTTGAGCGCGGCCAGACGCGCCGGCAACATGCCGATCGCGAACATCGCGACATCACAGCGGTCGGTGGTCAGATCCTCGATCAATTTCGGGAACGAGGAGTCGACCCAGGCGACGCTCGAGCCCAGATCCTGGGCCAACTGTGACGCGAGCTCGATATCGATGCCGACCAGTTGTCGCGTCTTGGGGTTGCGAAAGGTGATGCCGTAATAGTCTGGCCAGATGCAGACCTTGACGCTCTTGGCAGCGGTGACGCGGTCGTTGACGTCACCAGCCATCGAGGCGGTGGGTGTCAGGGCCGCTGCGGCCAAGGCCAACGCCAGCGCCAGCGCTGACAGGGCGGAAGCTTGCATGTGTACTTTCAGGATGGGTGCCTGCGGGTTTCGATTTCGGATTGCGGTTCAGCGCGCGTCCGAAGCCTCCGCTTCCAGCGGACGCGCGGGCTCCGCAAAGCGCTCGCGCACGGCGATCACGGCGGCCACGATGCCTTCGAAGTGCGCCATGAGAACGGGATCGAAATGCTTGCCCGCTTGCTGGTTCATGAAGGCCAAGGCCTCATCCGCGGTCCACGGCTTTTTGTAGGGCCGGGTGGACGTGAGCGCATCGAACACATCGGTGATGGCCACGATGCGGGCCGCTTCCGGAATCTGCAGGCCGGCGCGTCCGTGGGGGTAGCCGGACCCGTCCCACTTTTCGTGGTGGTTGAGCGCGATGTCGCGCGCCATGGTGAGCAGCGGGTCGTCGCTGCCGCCCAAGATATCGGCACCGATGCTGGCGTGCTGCTTCATGACCACACGTTCGTCTTCGGTCAGCGGGCCGGGCTTCAGCAAGATCCCGTCCGGAATGCCGATCTTGCCGACGTCGTGCAGCGGGGCAGCGTTGAGCAGCAACTCGCAGGCCTGCGGCGACCAGCCGATCTGCCGGGCCAGCAGCACTGCGGCGTGGCTCATGCGCAAGATGTGCTGGCCGGTTTCGTTGTCCCGGTACTCCGAGGCACGACCCAAGCGTTGGACCAGATCGAGGCGCGACTGGCGCAAGTCCTGGGTGCGTTGCTCGACCATCGCCTCGAGCACCGAGTTCTGGCCGTGCATGAAGCGCAGCGCCAGGTGCGCCATGAGGATGTTCTTCACCCGTGCCAGCAACTCGCGCCGGTTCACCGGTTTGCTCAGGAAATCGGTCGCGCCAGCGTTCAACGCTTTCAGCAAATGGTCCTCACCCGACTGCGCTGTCAACACCACGATGGGCGCCAGCATCGGGTCCCCGATCGCCTTCAGGGCCTCCATCACCGCGTAGCCGTCCATGTGCGGCATGTTGATGTCCAGCAGGATCAGGCTCGGGCGATCGGCCTTGTAGGCACCGACCACGTCTCGCGGGTCCTGGACACAGGCCACGTTCTCGTAGCCGTCCGACTTCAGCATCAACGCGAACAGCTTCAGGTTCGCCGGTTCATCGTCAACCAGCAAGATGCGCCCCAGCTTGGGCGCATACATATCGTTCACGACGGTGTTCATCAGTAAGCGCTCCGGGTCGCTGGTGCTGCGGGCCTGACGGGCCGCAATGGGCAATTGAATAACGTCCACCCGAACCGGCGGTGTTGAAGGGGCTATCGGCAGCACCGACGGGCAACTTGAGTCGTTCTTTCGCCTCAATGGCCCAGGTCCGTGCATAGCCGCACAAGCGCGGGGCCTGGACCGCCACCGTGATCGGCCATCGAACGGCGCCGCCGCTCAAGCTCAGCGATCGGTCGCCGAAAACACAGGTGACACCCAACCGCTCGGCCACAGCAGTTCGCGACCGACACCAACCTTGAAGGCGAACCATGCGCGAGAACCTGCCGATCACCAACCGCGAATACGACTTTCCGGCCGACGCGACGCTGATGTCCACGACCGATCCTCAGAGCCACATCACCTACGCCAACGACGCGTTTGTCTCGGTCAGCGGGTACACCCGCGAAGAGATCGAAGACCAGCCGCACAACCTGGTTCGCCACCCCGACATGCCGCCTGAGGCGTTCGCTGACATGTGGGCCACGCTGAAGGCCGGCGAGCCGTGGACTGCGCTGGTCAAGAACCGCCGCAAGGACGGCGACCACTACTGGGTGCGGGCCAATGCGACACCCGTGATGCGCGACGGGCAGATCACGGGCTACATGTCCGTACGCACCAAGCCCACGCGTGGAGAGATCGACAAGGCCGAGGCGCTGCACGCGTCTTTCCGCAGCGGCAAGGCCGGCCATCTCCGCTTCAACAAGGGCTTGATCGCTCGGGGCGGCCTCATGGGCTGGACATCCAGTTTGCAGACCATGTCGGCGCAAGCGCGCATCTGGCTTGCGCTGACGACGGCGACGGCCATGACCATCGGCAGCGCCTGGTTCGTCGGCTTGGGCGGCTATCCCTTGCTCGCGCTTTCCGGCTGTGTGTGCGTGACCATGGTGCTCGCATCGTTTTGGCTGCGCAGCCAGATCGCCAAGCCACTCGAGGCGATGCGCGATCAGGCGCTGCGGATCGCGGCTGGCGACGTCAAAAGCGCCCTGCACATGGACCGCACCGATGAAATCGGCATGACGATGCGAACGATCGGTCAACTGGGCCTGATGTTTCGCTGGGTCATCGACGACGTGAACGGGCAGGTGCTGAACGCCAAGATGGCCACCGCCGAGATCGCCCAAGGCAACAACGACCTTTGCGCGCGAACGGAGCAGGCTGCCGCCAGCGTCGAGGAGACGGCGTCGTCGATGGAGGAAATGACCGCCACCGTCAAGAACAACGCCAGCACGGCGCAGCAGGCGACCCAGCTTTCGGGGTCAGCCAGTTCTGCGGCCAAAAAGGGCGGCCAGGCGGTGTCCAACGTCGTCACGACGATGAATGCCATCACCCAAAGTTCGAAGCGCATCGCCGACATCATCGGCGTCATCGACTCGATCGCGTTCCAGACCAACATCCTGGCGCTCAACGCCGCGGTCGAAGCAGCCCGCGCCGGTGAGCAGGGACGGGGATTCGCGGTGGTCGCGTCAGAGGTCCGCTCGCTGGCCCACCGCAGCGCCGAAGCGGCAAAAGAGATCAAGGTCTTGATCAACGCCTCGGTCGAGAAGGTCGAATCGGGCGTCAAATTGGTGGACGACGCGGGCAAAACGATGGACGACATCGTCGCCCAGGTGAACCGCGTCTCCAGCATGATTTCGGAAATCGCGACCGCGACCCATGAGCAAAGCGACGGGATCGGTCAGGTTTGTGCAGCCATTGGCCACCTCGATCAAGTGACCCAGCAAAACGCTGCACTGGTGGAGCAAAGCACGGCGGCCTCAGAGAGCCTCAAGCAGCAGATGAACCGCCTGGCAGACGCCGTGGGCGTCTTTCGTTGAGCTAGTCGTCCCCGGTCCACCCCGTTGGGCGCGACCGCGCCGGCAGGCTCATTGAAAGGTCAAGAAAAATTCAGCTGCGACGAAGTCAGCGCCCGTGCGCCATGCCGAGCCTGTGCATGCACCCGGGATGTTCAACTTCTTCGCCTACCACGGTGCCTGGTCACCGGGCGTGCGGCTCTTCCGGAAAGTGAACCTCACGACCAAGGTGCTGTTCGTCTCTTTGGCCTTCATGCTGCTGATCACCCTGCTGCTGGCCGGCTACCTCAAACCAATCAGGAGTCGATGAACTTCACCTCTGACGAGCGCCCAGGCGTCCGCATGCTGCGTCAGGTCGAACCGTGGACGATCGAAGCCCAGAAGCAACGCCGATTGGTCATGTCGGGCCTGGCGCTCAGCGCGGACATGCGGGCTATCGATGCCAAGCTGGCTGTGGTCAGGGCGGTGTTCGAAAGCAAGCCTGGCGGCATCGACGGCATCGCCCTCAAGACCAACATCCAGGCGCTGAACGGCGCCGTGGAAGCCGCTTCCGCCGGTGAGCAGGGCCGCGGTTTCGCCGTCGTCGCCACCGAGGTCCGCAACCTGGTACGGCGCAGCGCTGCGGCCGCCAAGGAGATTCAGACCGCAGGCCTGAGCCCAGCGGGGCCGGGTTGGAGCGGGTGAGGGGAATCGAACCCCTGTATGAAGCTTGGGAAGCTGCCGTTCTGCCATTGAACTACACCCGCAGTGCGCTCGATTCTAGCCACCGGCGACTGTCGCGTGGGCCCATTGCCAGCTCACCATCTGGCACGCAATCCTGAGCCCCGAAACCCCATCACGCTCTCACGATGCAAAAATCGCGGACGTGCACAAACTGCGCTTTGTGGACTTCTGACTTGTACCTTTGGAGTTTTCTATGAGCAAGGCACTGGCGGGTTACCGCATCCTGGACTTCACCCACGTGCAGTCGGGCCCGACTTGCACGCAGTTGCTGGCCTGGTTCGGCGCCGATGTGATCAAGGTCGAACGGGCCGGTGTGGGCGATGCCACGCGCGGGCAATTGCGCGACATCCCCGGCGCGGACAGCCTGTACTTCACGATGCTGAACCACAACAAGCGGTCGATCACCATCGACACCAAGAAGCCGGCCGGCAAACAGGTGCTGGAAACGCTGATCAAGACCTGCGACGTGCTGGTCGAGAACTTCGCCCCCGGCGCGCTGGACCGCATGGGCTTCAGCTGGGAACGCATCAACGCCCTGAACCCGAAGATGGTGGTGGCCTCGGTGAAGGGCTTCGGCCCGGGCCGTTATGAAGATTGCAAGGTCTACGAGAACGTGGCCCAGTGCGCCGGCGGTGCTGCATCGACCACCGGATTCGACGACGGCCCGCCGATGGTGACCGGCGCGCAGATCGGCGACAGCGGCACCGGCGTGCACCTGGCTTTGGGCATCCTGGCGGCGCTGCTGCAACGCCATGAAACCGGCCGTGGCCAGAAGGTGCTGGCGCCCATGCAGGACGCCGTGCTGAACCTGTGCCGCGTCAAGCTGCGCGACCAGCAGCGACTGGAACGCACCGGCACGCTGCATGAATTTCCGCAGTACCCCGACGGCAAGTTCGGTGACGCGGTGCCACGCGCCGGCAACGCCAGCGGTGGTGGCCAGCCGGGCTCCATCCTGAAGTGCAAGGGCTGGGAGACCGACCCCAACGCCTACATCTACTTCATCACCCAGGCTGCCGTGTGGCCGGCGGTTTGCAAGGTCATCGGCGAAGAAGGCTGGGCCACCGACGAGGCCTTCGCCACGCCGGGCGCGCGCCTGCTGCACCTGAAACCCATCTTCCGGCGCATCGAACAGTGGACGATGACCAAGGACAAGATCGAGGCGATGGAGATCCTCAACCAGTACGACATCCCCTGCGGCCCCATCCTGTCGATGAAAGAAATCGCGGCCGATGCATCGCTGCGGGCCAGCGGCACCATCGTCGAGGTGGACCACCCGGTGCGCGGCAAGTACCTGACCGTGGGCAACCCGATCAAGATGTCCGACAGCCCGACCGAAGTGACCCGTTCGCCGCTGCTGGGCGAGCACACCGTCGAGGTGCTGGAGCAACTCGGCTACACCCCAACGCAAATCGACGCCTTGCGCGCCGAGTGCGTGATCTGAAGGGCCACCATGCAAATCCAACCACAGCTCTGGGTGCGTTATGCCGTCGGCGAACGCACCGGTTTCGGCACATTGAGCAATGGACAGATCACCGAATTCAGCGGCGACATCTACGGCACGCCCACACCCACCGGCACGGTGCTACCGCTGGCCGATGTGCAACTGCTGCACCCCAGCCAGCCGACCAAGGTGGTGGCGCTGTGGAACAACTTCCGCGACCTGCGCAGCAAGCTGGCCTTAAGCACACCGGCCGAGCCGCTGTATTTCCTCAAGGCACCCAACAGCTACGCCCACCCGGGCGACACCGTGCTGCAGCCTTGGGCGCAAGGCAGGGTGGTCTTCGAAGGCGAACTCGGCATCGTCATCGGCAAGGCCGCCGCCAACGTGGCCGAATCCGACGCGCTGGACCACGTCTTTGGCTACACCTGCGCCAACGACATCACCGAGGCCGAAATCCTCAACCGCGATGCTTCCTTCGCGCAGTGGGTGCGGGCCAAAGGCATGGACGGCTTCTGCCCGATGGGCCCGGCCATCGCCACCGGCCTGGACCCGGCCACGCTGGTCGTGCGCACCGTGCTCAACGGCAAGGTGCGGCAGGACTATCCGATCAGCGACATGCACTTCAGCGTGGCGCAACTGGTCAGCTTCATCTCGCGCGACATGACCTTGCTGCCGGGCGATGTGATCTTGTGCGGCACCTCGGTCGGCGTCGGCGTGATGAAGCCCGGCAGCGACGTCAGCGTGCACATCGAAGGCATCGGCACGCTCAGCAACCGCTATGCAGCGCGCTGAAGAAGCCCCCGAAGAAGCCAACGCAGACCTGCGCGGTCGCCCGCTGCGCAGTTTCGTGCTGCGCGCGGGCCGCCTGGGCACCGGCCAGCAGCGCGCGCTCGCCGATCTGGGGCCGCGCTTCACCCTGCCGTACGCGCCGCAGCCGCTCGACCTGGACGCCGTCTTCGGCCGCCGCGCGCCGCGCGTGCTGGAGATCGGCTTCGGCATGGGCGACGCCACCGTGCAAGTGGCTGCGGCCCAGCCCGGCACCGACTTCATCACCATCGAGGTGCACACGCCGGGCGTTGGCGCCATGCTCAAGCACATTGGCGAGCAACAGCTCGGCAATGTGCGCCTGCTGCAGCACGACGCGGTGGAGGTGCTGGCGAACATGATTCCGCCTGCCGCGCTGGCCGCCGTGCACATCTGGTTCCCCGACCCCTGGCACAAGAAGCGGCACAACAAGCGCCGCTTGATACAGCCGGCCTTCATCGCCGCATTGGTCACACGCTTGGCACCCGGCGGCTACTTGCACTGCGCCACCGACTGGCAGCCCTATGCCGAACAGATGCTGGAAGTGCTGAACGCCGAGCCGGGGCTGGTCAACACAGCGGTGAACGGTGAAGGGAAGGGCTACGCGCCCAAGCCCGACTGGCGGCCTTTGACCAAGTTCGAAGACCGCGGCTTGAAACTCGGCCACGGCGTGTGGGACCTGATGTTCAGGACATCCGTCAATCGGCCCAGGTGACGAGATTGAAGTAGGCGGTCAGCAAGATCACCCCGCCAAAGGCGATGCGGTACCAGGCGAAGGGCACGAAGTCGTGCGTGGAGACATAGCGCAGCAGCCAGCGCACGCACAGCCAGGCGGCGATGAAGCTGAACAGAAAGCCCACGCCGAACAGTGGCAGGTCGGCCATGCCCAGGCTGTGGCGCACCTTCAGCAAGCTGTAAGCGCCGGCGCCGAAGAGCGTGGGGATGGCCAGGAAGAAGGTGAATTCGGTGGCCGCCTTGCGGCTCAAGCCGAAGAGCATGCCGCCGATGATGGTGCTGCCCGATCGGCTGGTGCCGGGCACGAAGGCCAGGCACTGCACGAGGCCGATCTTCAGCGCGTCCATCGCGCTCATGTCCTCGACCTCGGCCACGCGCACCACCACGTTCTTGCGCCGTTCGGCCCACAAGATGATCAGCCCGCCCAGGATGAAGGTGCTGGCCACCACCATCGGGCTGAACAGCGCCGCCTGCACCTTTTTGCCGAAGGCCAGACCGATGACCACCGCCGGCAGGAAGCCGACGAACACGTTGATCAGGAATTTGCGCGCATTGCGGTCATGGCCCATGTTGGCCACCACGCCCGACAGGCGCTGCCAGTACACCAGCACGATGGCCAGGATGGCGCCAGTCTGGATGGAAATCTCGAAGGCCTTGATCTTCTCGGGCGTCAGGGGGCCGCCGGTGAAGTCGATCAGCGAACCGGCCAGGATCAAATGCCCGGTGGATGAAACGGGCAGGAATTCGGTCAGGCCCTCGACGATGCCCATGACGGCGGCTTTGATGAGCAGGATCAGGTCCAAGGGGTGGGGCTCCAGAGCGTGCGCGCGGCGGGCGCCACGCAAGGCGGCGGATGATAGCGAGGCGGGTGCGCAAGGGCAGTGGATACTTGGGTGGCATGAACGCTGTGAGCGACAACCACCCCGACCCAGCCGCGCCGGCGGCCCCACAAGCGTCCCCACAGGCGGCCCCACAAGCGTCCCCACAAGCGGCCCCACAGGCAGCCCCAGCAACCGACGACCTGCAACTGGCCCTGTCGGCGCGCGCGCTGACGCTGTTTGTCGGCGCCATCGGCTTGTTGCTGGCCCTGGTGGCGCTGGGCGAATTGCTGCTGGTACCGGGCGGCCCCATCGGCCGCCCCCGGCTCGCCTTCGGCCTGATCCTGCTCGTCATGGCTGTGGTCTGCCGCCGCCTGGCGCAAGCCGGCCGCCCACGCCTGGCGAATGCCGTGCTGCTGTTCGTCGGCATGCTGGCCACCTCGGTCTACGCCTGGCAAACGGGCCTGGGCGTCAGCGCCATCGCGCTGGCCAGCATCGGGGTGTTGATCGCGGTGGCAGGCGCCGCCGCCGGGCCGGGCACGGCCAGCGCTCTGGCACTGAGCTATGTGCTGGCGGTGGCGCTGCTGGGCTGGGCCGAAAGCCAGGGTCTGCTCGGAGGGGGGCAAGGCCTGCGCAGCCCGGCCCTGAGCTACCGCGTCCTGGGCCACCTGATGGTCGCGCTGGGCGCCTGGCTGGCCGCCATGCTGCTGCACCGCGTGCTGGGCGGCACGCTGCAGTTGGTGATCAAGGAACGCCAACGGCTGGCTGAACTGCTGCGCATCGGCAGCGACTGGACCTGGGAGATGGACACCGAGGCGCGCCTGACCAGCCTGTCGCCGTCTTTCGAAGCGCGAACCGGCCGCAGCGTGGCCGAGTTCATGCGCATCGGCGAACCCGGCGGGCCGCAGGCGGTGCGCGACGCCGAATCGCGGGCCCTGGGTGAAGACATCCGTGCGCTGCGCGCCTACCGCGACCGCGTCATCACGTTCCGCTGCGACGACGGCACGCTGCTGTGCGTGCGTGGCACCGGCGAGCCCGCATTCGACGCGCAGGGCCGCCACACCGGCTGGCACGGCGTCAGCGCCAACATCACCAGCGAGCGCCTGGCGCAACGCGACCGCGAGCGCGCCCAGGCCATTGGCGACGCCATCCTGGACAACGCCAGCGTGGGCATCGCGTTGGTGCGCGAACGCCGTTTCGAGCGCGTCAACCCGGTTTTCGAAGATCTCTTCGGCCACGCCACCGGCACCCTGACCGGGCAGGACACCGGCGTGATGTTCCCCGACCCCGAAACCTTCCAAGCCTTCGCGCAGCGCAGCGACAAACGACTGGCTGCCGGCGCCACCATCGACATCGAAACCGACTTCACCCGGCCCGACGGCCAGCAGATGGCGGTGCGCCTGCGCGCCCGACCGGTGGAAGGCGCACAACCGCAGGAACGCGGCACCATCTGGGTGGCCGAAGACATCACCGAACGCCGCCGCGCGGCGCGCGAGTTGGCCGAAGCCAAGCAGCAGGCCGAGGCCGCCAACCAGGCCAAGAGCGCCTTCCTGGCGACCATGAGCCACGAGATCCGCACGCCGCTGAATGGCGTGCTGGGCCTGGCGCATTTGCTGCAACAACCCGGTCTCGACGCCCATCGCCAGGGCGAATACCTGGGCCACCTGGTGAATGCGGCCGAGCTGTTGACCGGCATCGTCTCTGACGTGCTGGACCTGGCCAAGATCGAGGCCGGCCATCTCGACATCGAGTGCATCGAATTCGACCTGCACGCCGTCGTCAGCAGCACCTTCGACACCTTTGCGGCGCTGGGTCGCGAGCGCGGCTTGGTGATGCAGTGCACCCTCGCCGCCGGGCTGCCGCAGCGCGTGCTGGGAGACCCGGTGCGGCTGCGCCAAATCGTCGTCAACTACCTGATGAACGCGCTGAAATTCACCGTGCAGGGCCACATCGAACTGAGCGTTGAATGGGCCCCCGAGCGCAGCGCAGCCGGCCTTTCGCGGCTGCCCAGGCTGATCAGGTTGACCGTGACCGACAGCGGCGTGGGCATACCGGCCGACGCGCAAGCCGGCATGTTCCAACCCTTCACCCAGGCCGACAGTTCCACCACGCGCCGCTTCGGTGGCACCGGCCTGGGCCTGTCCATCTGCCGCCAACTGGCGCTGCGCATGGGCGGTGACGTGGGCCTGTTCAGCGACGGCCACAGCGGCAGCCGCTTCTGGGCCGAAGTGCTGTTGCCCGAGGCCACAAGGCCGCATCCAGCAGCAGTCAACGGCCCGTCTGGCAGCAACGCCGACAGCGCCACGCCCAGACAGCCGGTGCTGGCCGGCTGGCGCGTGCTGGTGGCCGAAGACAACCCGGTGAACATGCTCATCGTCAGCGCCATGCTCGGCCGCCACGGTGCCGAGGTGCTGGAAGCCGAAGACGGCGCGCAAGCCCTGATGCTGGCCCGCCAGCACACGGGCCGGCTGGATGCCGTGCTGATGGACCTGCACATGCCCGTCCTTGATGGCCTGAGCGCCACCCGTGCGCTGCGCGCCGACCCGCGCACGGCAGCCCTGCCAGTGCTGGCGCTGTCGGCCGCCGTGCTGGAACAAGAACGCGCACAAGCCCAGGCCGCCGGCATGAACGGCTTCATCGCCAAGCCGCTGATCGAAGCCGAGCTGCTGCAGGCGCTACTGTTCACCCTGCCCCCAGCTTTCCGTGACGGACTGACTTGACCCGGCACCCCGGCGCGCCTTAGCATTACTGACTCGCCAGTCATTAAAAGATGCCAGCCGCCACCACCCGAAAAGCGCCCACCGAACCGGTCGCCAAGGCCGCAAAGGCCACAGCGCCTGAACACGCGCCCCGCCAGCGGCGCAAGGAAGCCCGTCCGCAAGAGCTTCTGGTGGCGGCGCTGGACCTCTTCGTCGAAAAGGGCTTTGCCGCCACACGCACTGACGAAGTTGCGCAGCACGCCGGGGTTTCCAAAGGCACGCTCTACCTCTACTACCCCAGCAAAGAAGAGTTGTTCAAGGCCGTCGTGCGACAAAACCTGTCGGCACTGATTGCCGAAGGGCAAGAGATGGTCGAACAGTTCGAAGGCAGCAGCGCCGACCTGCTGGCCCAGCTGATGAGCATCTGGTGGGCACGCCTGGGCAACACACCGGCAGCGGGCATCCACAAGATCGTTTTCGCCGAGGTGCGCAACTTCCCGGAACTGGCGCAGTTCTATGCCGACGAGGTGATCATCCCGGCCGACCGCTTGTTCACCAGCTGCGTGCAACGCGGCATCACCAGCGGCGAATTCCGCCCCCTGCCCCTGCATGAAGTGGCGCAAGCCCTGATGGCCCCGATGATCTTTCTGGCCTTGTCCCGTCATTCCTTCGGTTGCTGCCCCATCCAGGGCGCGGTGGCCGTCGATCCTGCGCAGGTGTTGCGTGTCAACCTCGACCTGATCCTGCGCGGTCTGGCCGTGCGCGAGGCGTCCGCGCAGCCTTTACCCGCCCGCAAACGCGCGGCAAAGCGGAGCTCCCGATGAAGGCGCGCACGCGCTGGATCGCACTGGGTGTGGTGGTGCTGCTCGCCGCTGGGCTGGGCGGGCGTGCGCTGATGGGCCGCGGCGCGGCCAAGGCCGGCGCGGCGGCCGCCGCATCGGCGGCATCGGCAGCAGCGGCGGAGGGTATCGAGCTGGCCCCCGGTGATGTGGCCCGTGCCGTGCGCGCCGAGCTGACCACGGTGCTGGCCGTCACCGGCGGCTTGAAGGCGGTGCAGAGCGCCGTCGTCAAGGCCCGCGTATCGGCCGAGGTCAAGACTCTGACGGTGCGGGAAGGCGACCGTGTGCAGGCCGGCCAGTTGATGGGCCAGTTGGATACGACGGAATTCAACCTGCGGCTGCGCCAGGCCGAAGACCAGGCCGGCGCTGCCCAGGCCCAGCTGGACATTGCGCAGAAAACGCTGGACAACAACAAGGCGCTGGTCAACCAGGGCTTCATCTCGCGCAACGCGCTGGACACCTCGGCCAGCAGCTACGCCGGTGCGCTGGCTTCGCTGCAGTCCGCGCGCCGTGCCGCCGACTTGGCGCGCAAGGCCGTGGCCGACAGCGAGATCCGCGCACCCATTTCGGGGCTGGTGGCCTCGCGCTTGGTGCAGCCCGGTGAGCGGGTGGCGCTGGACACGCGGCTGGTCGAAATCGTGGACCTCAGCCGCATCGAACTGGAAGCCGCCGTGGCGCCGGAAGACGTGCTGCAACTGCGCGTCGGGCAAAGCGCCCAAGTGCAGATCGACGGCCTGGCCGAGCCGGTGGCGGCCAAGGTCAGCCGCATCGCGCCCAGTACCCAGACTGGCACGCGCTCGGTGATGGCCTACCTGGAACTGACCGCCAGCGACAGCCAGAAGACCGGCCTGCGCCAAGGCCTGTTCGGCCGCGCCAGCGTGGGGCTGCAGCGCAAGGCGGCGCTGGTGGTGCCGACGTCGGCGCTGCGCTACGACCAGGCGCGGCCCTATGTGCTGACCGTGGAAAACGGCCGCGCCGTGGCCCACAACGTGGGCATCGGCGGGCGCGGCGACGTGCTGATCGACGGCCGTCCGGAAAGTGCGGTGGAAATCACCGCAGGCCTGGCCGAAGGCGCCGTGGTCTTGCGCGGCACCGTGGGGGCGCTGCGCGAGGGCACGCGGCTGACATTGAGCAAGTCCGCAGCAACTGCACCACCCGCCCCACCCACAACCCCAGCCGCCAGCGCGCCGCGCTGAAGGACGCACCGCCATGTGGTTCACACGCGTATCGATCAGCAACCCGGTGATGGCCGTGATGGTCATGATGGCCTTCGTCGTGCTGGGCCTGTTCAGCTACCAGCGGCTCAGCCTGGACCAGTTTCCCAACATCGACTTCCCCACCGTCGTGGTAACGATGGACTACCCGGGCGCCAGCCCCGAGATCGTCGAGGCCGAGGTCACGCGCAAGATCGAAGAAGCTGTCAACACCGTGGCCGGCATCAGCGCGTTGTCGTCGCGCTCTTACGAGGGCACCTCGGTGGTCATTGTCGAGTTCAACCTCGATGTCGATGGCCGCAAGGCCGCCGACGACGTGCGCGAAAAAGTGGCGCTGATCCGCCCGCTGCTGCGCGACGAAGTCAAAGACCCGCGCATCTCGCGCTTCGACCCTTCGGCCCAGCCCATCTTCAACATCGCCGTGCTGGCCAAAGACGGCCAGCAGGCCAGCCCGCAAGAGCTGACGACCTGGGCCAACCAGGTGCTGCTGAAGAAGCTGGAAAACGTGCGCGGCGTCGGTGCCGTGACGGTCGTGGGCGGTGTCGACCGGCAGATCAACGTCTACCTGAAGCCGCAGGCGATGGAAGCGCTGGGCATCAGCACCGACCAGGTGACGGCGGCCATCCGCAGCGAGAACCAGGAGCTGCCACTGGGCAACATCCGTTCGCGCGAACAAGACCGCGTGGTGCAGATCAACGCACGGCTGAAAACGCCGCGTGACTTCCGCGACATCGTCGTCGCCCGCAAAGGTGTGACACCCAGCGCCACCGGCACGGCCGGCAGCGCGGGCGGCAGCGTCGTCAAGCTGTGGCAGGTGGCCGACATCGTTGACGGGCCGCAGGAAATGGAAAGCCTGGCGCTCTACAACGGCCAGCGCACCGTGCTGTTGAGCGTGCAGAAGAGCCAGGGCGAAAACACCATCGCCGTGGTCGATGGCCTGACCGATGCGCTGGCTGCGTCCAAGGCCATCACACCCGCGAACATGCGCACCGAGATCAACCGCGACAACTCGCGCAGCATCCGGGTCAGCGTGGCCAATGTGAAGCGCACGCTGATCGAAGGTGCAGCGCTGACCGTGCTTATCGTGTTCCTGTTCCTGAACAGTTGGCGCAGCACCGTCATCACCGGGCTGACGCTGCCGATATCGCTGATCGGCACCTTCTTGTTCATGTACCTTTTCGGCTTCACCATCAACACCATCACGCTGATGGCGCTGAGCCTGTGCGTGGGCCTGTTGATCGACGACGCCATCGTCGTGCGCGAGAACATCGTGCGCCACGTGCAGATGGGCAAGAGCGCCCACGACGCCGCACTGGACGGCACCAACGAAATCGGCCTGGCCGTGCTGGCCACCACGCTGTCCATCGTGGCGGTGTTCCTGCCCATCGGCTTCATGGGCGGCATCGTCGGCAAGTTCTTCCACGAATTCGGCATCACCATTTGCGCGGCCGTGCTGATCAGCATGTTCGTCAGCTTCACGCTCGACCCGATGCTGAGCAGCATCTGGCACGACCCCCAGGCGCACGGCCGCCGCGAGGGGCCGCCGGTCACGCTGTACGACAAGACGCTGGGCCGTGTGACCGGGCTGTTCGACCGCTTGACGGAGACCTTGTCGAATGCCTACCAGAAGCTTCTGGCCTGGGCGCTGAAGCACCAGATCAAGACCGTGCTGGCGGCACTGGGCACCTTCCTGCTGGCGATGTTTTTGCTGGGCAGCGTGGGCAAGGAATTCACGCCCAAGGCCGACTTCAGCGAAACCCAGGTCAACTTCTACACACCGGTGGGCTCATCGCTGGAGGTGACCGAAATGCGGGCCCGGCAGATCGACGCGGCGCTGCATGAATTCCCCGAGGTGCGCCACACCGTGGCCACCATCAACAGCGGTTTCGCGGCCGGCAAGATTTACGGCAGCCTGTATGTGCGCCTGGTCGATCGCAAGGACCGTCAACGCAGTGTGGCCGACCTGGTCACGCCGATGCGCGAGCGGCTCGCGCGCATCCCGGGCATCACCGTCACCAACATCGGCGCCACCGACCTGGGTGGCAGCAAGAGCATCGTTTTCAGCGTGCAGGGGCCTGATCTGGGCGAGCTGAACCGCCTGTCCAAACAGATCCTGGCCAAGCTGAACGCGATACCCGGTCTGGTCGATGTGGACAGCACGCTGAAGGCCGACAAGCCGACCATCGCCATCAACGTGAAGCGCGACGCCACGGCCGACATGGGCCTCAACGTGAACATGCTGGCGACCACGCTGCGCACGCTGGTGGCGGGTGTGTCGGTGGGCAACTGGCGCGCTGGCGACGGTGAGAACTACGACGTGCGCGTGCGCCTGTCGCCCGACAGCCGCGACTCGGCCGGCGACCTGAGCAGCCTGCCGCTGGTCATCGGCAGCAACGCCGACGGCACGGCCAAGGTGGTGCGGCTGTCGCAGGTGGCCGACGTGACGCCGTCCACCGGCCCCAACCAGATCAACCGCCGCGACATGAGCCGCGAAATCAACATCGACGCCAACCCGCTGCGCCGCAGCACCGGCGAGGTCACCACCGACATCAAGACCGCGCTGGACAGCATCGCCTGGCCGCCGGGTTACCGCTATGTGTTCGGCGGCTCGACCAAGAACATGAACGAGTCCTTCACCTACGCGGTGGGCGCGCTGGCGCTGGCCGTTGTCTTCATCTACATGATCCTGGCCAGCCAGTTCAAAAGCTTTTTGCAGCCGCTCGCGCTGATGAGCAGCCTGCCGCTGACGCTGATCGGCGTGGTCGGCGCGCTGCTGCTGTTCCGCAGCACGCTGAACATGTTCTCGGTGATCGGCGTGGTGATGCTGATGGGCCTGGTGACCAAGAACGCGATTTTGCTGGTGGACTTTGCGATCCGCATGCGCGAGCAAGGAATGGACCGTTCTGCGGCCCTGCTGGAAGCCGCCCGCGTGCGTCTGCGGCCTATCCTGATGACCACGCTGGCGATGGTCTTCGGCATGGTGCCGCTGGCCTTCGCGCTGACCGAGGGCAGCGAGCAGCGCGCGCCGATGGGCCAGGCCGTCATCGGCGGCGTCATCACCTCGTCGCTGCTGACCCTGGTGGTGGTGCCGGTGGTCTATTGCTGGCTCGACAACCTGGCCGTCTGGTTCAGCCGCCGCGTCCTGAAATCAGCGCCTGCTGCCGTTGTGACGCCGACCCCTGTCGTGTCAGCCGACTGAACCGGTCGCCGCCTAGAATTCTGGGTTGAGCTCCGAGCTGCCATCCAAGCTGACAAGCTGAGCCAATTCGACCCACCAACCGCCGCACCATGAACACCGAACTCGCCCGCTTCAACATGATCGAACAGCAGATCCGACCTTGGGACGTGCTGGACCAGTCCGTGCTGTCGCTGTTGTCCACCGTGCGGCGTGAAGACTTCCTGCCGCCGGCCCTGCGTGCGCTGGCTTTCATGGACACCCAGGTACCTCTGGAAAAAGCGCTCGGCAAGACCGCCACCACGGCGGAAACCGCCTGCATGCTGGAACCCAAGGTGGAAGCGCGGCTGCTGCAGGAACTGCAGGTGCAGCGCCACGAGAAGGTGCTTGAAATCGGCACCGGTTCGGGCTTCATGGCGGCGCTGTTGGCCCACCGCGGGCAATGGGTCTTCAGCCTGGAATGCCGCCGGGCGCTGGCCGCGATGGCGCGGGCCAGCCTGGCGCGCAACGGCGTGGCCAACGTCACCGTGCTGGACGTCAGCGCCGAAGCCGGCACGCTCGGCTTGCCCGCTGAAGGGCCGTTTGACGTGATCCTGCTGTCGGGCTCGGTGGCCGAGGTGCCGCAGGCCCTGCTGGCGCAACTGAAAATCGGCGGCCGGCTGGCGGCTGTGGTCGGCAGTGAACCGGTGATGCAGGCCAAGCTCTACACCCGCGCCGGCGAGGCCGCCTACAGCCAGGCCGACCTCTTCGACACCGTGGCGCCGCGCCTGGAAGGCTTCGGCGAACCCACCCGCTTTCGTTTTTGATGCTGCTCTGCATGACTGTGCTGTTGCACCACGTGTTGAACTTGCACACCTGCAGCCTGTCGCGCGTGGCAGCCGCCATGCACCCGCCAACGGCAGGCCGTCGCATCGCCGCAGCGCCGCAGTGGCTGGCCCCGCTATAACCCCGCAGGCAGCCGGCTTCACCTGTCGCCCGGCCGGCTGCGTCACTGAACACCCTCAAGGAAACTGCATGCGTTCGATGTCCACCCGTTCATGCCGCCCTGGCCCTGCCGCTAGCCGGACCGTGTCCGCGCTGAGCGCCCTGGCCGCTGCCGTGCTGCTGTCGCTGCCCGGCCTGGCGTCGGCGCAAAGCCTGCAGGCCCTGTACGAGGCCGCCCACGCCTACGACGCAGCGTATTTGTCGGCCCGCGCGCTGGCCGATTCGGCCCAGTACAAAGCCGAGCAGGCCGAAGGCCTTGCCCGGCCCACGCTGGCCGCCCTGGGCGCGGCCACCGCCGCGCAGACCGACCCCCTGGGCACCGGCCTGAAGGGCACCAACACCCTGTCCGCCAGCTTGAACGGCAAGTACCCGCTGTTCAACCGCACCAATGCCGCGACCATCGCGCAGGCCCGCAAGGCGCTGGTCGTGGCCCAGGCCGACCTGGAAGTGGCCGAGCAAGACCTGCTGGTTCGCGTGGCCCAGGGCTATTTCGACGTGCTGGCTTCACAAGACGCGCTGGGTACCACGCGCGCCAACAAGGCGGCCATCACCGAACAGTTGGCCTCGGCCAAGCGCAATTTCGAAGTCGGCACCGCCACCATCACCGACACGCGGGAAGCCCAGGCGAAGTTCGACCTGGCCTCGGCCCAGGAAATCGCTGCTGAGAATGACCTGCTGACCAAGCGCATCGCGCTGGACGTGCTGGTCGGCCAGACCAACGTCAAACCCAACCCGCTGCGCGTGCCGGTGCTGCTGCCGCAGACCGTGCCGGCGAATGCCGAAACCTGGGTCAGTGGCGCCGACGTCAACCACCCCAGCGTGCGCAAGGCGCGGCTGGCGCTGGACGTGGCGCTGCTGGAAACCGACAAGGCCCGCGCCGGCAAGCTGCCCACGGTGGACGCCGTGGCCACGTTGGGCGGCAACGACGCCCGGGGCACGCTGCCCTCGGCCAACCGCACCACCGGCAGCACCAAGTCCGGCAGCGTGGGCGTGCAGTTGAACTGGACGATCTTCTCTGGCGGCATCGTCGAGAACCGCATCAAGGAAACCACGTCCCTGGAAGACAAGGCCCGCGCCGACCTGGAAGCCGCCCGCCGGGGCGTGGCCCAGGGCACACGGGTGGCCTATTTCGGCGTGCAGTCAGGCCTGGCCCAGGTGAAGGCGCTGGAAGCTGCTGAAAGCTCGTCCAAGCTGGCGCTGGAAGCCACCCAGCTGGGCTACAAGGTCGGCGTGCGCGTCAACCTGGACGTGCTGAACGCACAGACCCAGCTTTTCACCACCCAGCGCGACCTGGCCAAGGCGCGCTACGACGTGCTGCTGGGCAGCCTGAAGCTGCGCCAGGCAGCGGGCCAACTGGCACCGGCTGACCTGAACACGGTGAACGGGCTGCTGGCGCCGCAGGCGGCGCCCAAGTAAGCGCCCAAGTAAGCGCTCAAATAAGCGCCTGAACAAGCGCTCAAGCAATCCTCCAAGTAAACGCAACTTCACGCGGCAGCCATGCCGCGTCACACGGTGCTGCGCAACACTGCGCTTCATGGAGACACACCCATGAACCGCAACCCCACGCTGGCGGCCCTGGCTGCCCACCGCTACGGCCTGGGCGAGGCCAGCCTGGCTACCGTTGGCGAAGACCCCGCCGGCTGGCTGCTGGCGCAAATTGGCCCCGCTGAGCCGCAGCGCGGTGTGGGCCTGGCCAGTGGGGTGGAAGGGCTGAAGCGCTACGCCCAGCCCATCCAGCGTTTGCAGAAAGAACGGCCGGCTGCAGACGCGACGGCTGGGGCTGCTGCGGCTTCAGCGGCGACTGCGGCTTCAGCGGCCGACGGCATGGCCGGGACGATGGCGGTCGGGTCCAGCGTCGAGCAGAACTTCGCCGAGCACTTCAGAACCCTGGTGCAGGCCGACGTGCGCGCCCGCTTGACCACCGCCGCGCTCAGCACCCGGCCGTTCAACGAAAGACTGGCGCTGTTCTGGGCCAACCACTTCACCGTGTCGATGGCCAAGGCCAGCGCGCGCGGCATCGTGGGCGCCTTCGAACGTGAAGCGATACGCCCGAACATCGCCGGCAGTTTCGAAGGCCTGTTGAAGGCATCGACCCACCACGCCGGCATGCTGCGCTACCTGGACAACGACCGCTCGGCCGGGCCCGATTCGCCGCTGGTGCGGCGACGCGCCAACCGCGCGCAGAACGACAACCCGCAAGCGCCGCGCGGCCTCAACGAAAACCTGGCCCGCGAGGTGCTGGAACTGCAGACCCTGGGCGTCGCCGGCGGTGGCAGCAAATTCGGCGGCTGGGGCGGCTATACGCAGACCGACGTGACCGAGTTTGCCCGTGTGTTGACCGGCTGGCGGGTGCCGATGGGCCTGCTCATCGACGCCCCGGCCGGCACAGCCACGACACGCTTTGAAGCCGCCTGGCACCAGCCCGGCCGCAAGACCGTCGTCGGCAAGACCTACGCCGAAGGCCCCGATGCGCTGGACGCGGTGCTGCACGAACTGGCGCAGCACCCGTCCACCGCGCGCTTCGTCTGCAGCAAGCTGGCGCGCCACTTCGTCGCCGACGACCCGCCGCCCGCGCTGGTGGCCAAGCTGGTGGCCGCCTGGCAGCGCAGCGGCGGCGACCTCCCGACCATCTACAAGGCGCTGGTCGAAGCGCCCGAAGCCTGGTTGCCGCAGGCCGCCAAGCTGAAGTCGCCCGAGGAATTCGTCATCAGCACAGCGCGGGTGCTGCAGTTGGGCGAACAAGCGTTCGCGCGCGTGCCCGACGGCGGCACAGGCCCGCTGGGCCAGCGCGTGCAAGCCGCGCCCTCACCCGCCGGCTGGCCCGACCGTGCTGAGGAATGGCTGGGCCCCGACGCCGTGTGGAAGCGCGTGGAATGGGCCAGCCGTGTGGCCGACCGCGTGGGCCGCCGTGCCGACGCGCGGGCCATTGCGCAGGCCAGCCTGGGCCCGCTGTTGAACGACGAAACCGCGCGACAAATCGCCCGCGCCGCCGACGGCCCGCAAGCCCTGACGCTCTTGCTCTTGGCCCCCGAATTCCAGCGCCGCTGACCGACTGAACCGCAGGATGCACACCATGAACACCCGTCGATCCTTGTTGGCCGGTCTGGCACTGAGCCCGTTCTCCGGCTTGAGCCTGGCCGCAGCCCCGGCCGCCGCCAACCCCGACGCGCGCCGCTTCGTCTTTTTGATCCTGCGCGGCGGTATGGACCGCCTGGTGGCGGTGCCGGCCATCGGCGACCCGGCTTTGGCCGACGCGCGGGGGCCGCTGGCGGTGTTCAACGGCACGCCGCTGAAGCTGGACAACACCTTCGCGCTGAACCCGCTGCTGCCGCAGTTGCATGCGATGTACGGACAGGGCGAGTTGGCAGTCATCCAGGCCACCGGCCTGCCCTACCGCGAGCGTTCGCACTTCGACGCGCAGCAGGTGCTGGAGAGCGGCGGCAACAAGCCGCACGAATTGACCACCGGTTGGCTGGGCCGTGCGCTGGCCTCGGCCTCGGATGGCCGCGGCGGCAGGCTCAACGCCGTGGCGCTGGAAACCGCCGTGCCGCTGGTGCTGCGCGGGCCCACCGAGGTCGACACCTGGGCGCCTTCAGCCCTGCCCGACCCGTCGGCCGAACTGGTGCAGCGCCTGGAATTGATGTACCGCAACGATCCCGCGCTGGCGCTGGCCCTGGCCCGCGCGCGCGGGTTGCGCGAAGAGCCGGGCATGGGCGCGAATCCGCAAGACAGGGGCGGCGGCGCTGGTGGTGCTGGTGGTAGCAATGCGGGTCGCAAGGCCGCCGTCGGCCTGGCCACGAAGGCCGCTGAATTCCTGCAGCGCGGCTCGCAGGTGGCGGTGATGGAGATGGGCGGCTGGGACAGCCATGTCAACGCGGCCACCGCCAACGGCGCACTGTCGAACAACCTGCGCACGCTGGACGCCGCGCTGGCGGCCCTGCGCGAAGGCTTGCTGCCCGGCGGCGTGTGGAGCCGCACCGTGGTGCTGGTGGCCACCGAATTCGGCCGCGAGGTGGCGGTGAATGGCAACGCCGGCGCCGACCACGGCACCGGCGGTGCGGCCTTCGTGCTGGGCGGTGCGGTGCGCGGCGGGCGGGTCATCGCCGACTGGCCCGGCCTGGCCAAGAAAGACCGCTACGAAGGCCGCGATCTGCGCATCACCACCGACCTGCGCGCCGTGGTGCGCAGCGTGCTGGCCGACCACCTGCGCGTGCCCCGCGCGGCGCTGGACAACACGGTGCTGCCGGGCAGCGCGGGCTTGGCAAAACTGGACCTGTTGAAAGCCTGATCGCGCCCGGCCCAACTCGGCCTGGGCTCAGGCGCGGCGCGGGCTGGCCATTCAGCGCATGCCGCCCAACCGCGCGTCCTTCGGGGTGCTGATCTCGTAATCTGCACGCAGCTTTTGCGTCTGCGCCGGCTCCAGCGTGAAGGTCCACGCCACCACGCCCGGCTGCTTGCGCCAAGCCGTCTGGCCCGGCTTGGGGTCGAACTGGGCCTGCACGCGGATGTCCTCGTGGCGGGCCACCGGCGAGGGTTCCAGCACCTCGACCGCGACGCGGCTGCGGTGCAAGTTTTCGATGCGGTAGCTGTGGCTGATCTTCCGCTCGGCGCGGCTGCCGATGAAGCCGGCGGCGCCGGCGTTGCGCTGCTCCGGGTCGACGCTGACGCGCAGCAATTCGTCGCGTCCGAAGTAGAGGTCGAGTTGTTCGGCGTTGCCGATGGCCAGCGTGCTGGCGCCGATGTAGGCGCCGTCGCGGAACAACTGCAACGCGCCGCGCGGCCACACGCCGGTGGGCGGCGTGGCCACGGCCACCAGGTAGGCCTGCGCTTCGGCGCTGGGGTTGCTGCGCGCCAGCAACTGGCTGTCCAGGGCCACATTGCCCAGCGCCAGTGCGACGCGCTGGCCGTCAGCGGCCACGTTGACGCGGCCCGGCACCTCGAAATCGGTGGCGTAGGCACCCTGGAACAT
>JBBQAI010000040.1:0-33869 GCA_038316205.1 Burkholderiales bacterium | reverse complement strand
AGGCCTTGGCCTCGCCGCCGAACTTCGCCGCCAACACCGACGTGATCGCCGCCGTCAGCGTCGTCTTGCCGTGGTCCACGTGACCGATGGTGCCCACGTTCACGTGGGGCTTGGTCCGTTCGAATTTACCTTTTGCCATTTCAAATCGCTCCTGGCTAAAACTAGTGTCAAGTCAATCGAATTTGTGGTGCCCATGGCAGGAATCGGACCTGCGACCTCCCCCTTACCAAGGGGGTGCTCTACCACTGAGCCACATGGGCATCGCTACGGGTCTGGCGACGACTAGCACTGCATAGGCAGGCCCGTAACGACGATGCTGAAAACAACCTTCCGTGGAGCGGGAGACGGGAATCGAACCCGCGTCATTAGCTTGGAAGGCTAGGGTTCTGCCATTGAACTACTCCCGCTGCGCTCCCCGCACAACTTCGACCAACGCCTGGCCGAGCATCCAACCCGGCAAGGTCTCTCTGGTGGAGGAGGGTGGATTCGAACCACCGTAGGCGTAAGCCAACAGATTTACAGTCTGCCCCCTTTAGCCGCTCGGGCACCCCTCCGGAGAGCCTGTGACTATAACACGGGTCTGGACTCTGCCAAACGCCAGTCCAACGCGCCCCGCCCGGCAGCGGCAAGAAAAGCGCTGGCGCGGCGGAAATGGCCGCAGCCGATGAAGGGAACGGGCGGGCGCATCGCCGACAAGGGCGACGGGTGATTGGCCTGCAGAACCAGGTGCTGCGCACCGCCGGCCGGCAGGCGCGCCAACTGGGTCTGCGCATGAGCGCCCCACAGCATGAAGACCTTGGGCGCCGCATCGGCCCACAACGCCTGGCAAACCGCGTCGGTCAGCGCCTGCCAACCCAGCCTGGCGTGGCTGGCAGGCTGACCGTCTTCCACGGTCAGCGCTGTGTTCAGCAGCAAAACACCGCTCTCGGCCCAGGCGGTCAGACTTCCCGTTGCCGGAAATGCAGGCGGCGGCTGCCCCAAGTCGCGCTGCAGTTCCTTGAAGATGTTGCGCAGGC
Source organism: Burkholderiales bacterium (assembly GCA_038316205.1). Classification (GTDB taxonomy): domain Bacteria; phylum Pseudomonadota; class Gammaproteobacteria; order Burkholderiales; family Burkholderiaceae_C; genus Rubrivivax. The sequence goes on along the minus strand of JBBQAI010000040.1, from coordinate 32,853 downwards.
TGGGCGGGATGCGCTGCCCGGCCGGCACCGAGAAGGCCAGGCCCTCGGCCTGACCGCGGCCGTGGTACGGATCCTGGCCCAGGATGAGCACGCGGGTCTGGGCCAGCGGCGTCAATGCGAAGGCACGAAAGACCTCGGCCGGGTAGACGACGGCGCCGTCGCCGACGCGCTTGTCAACGGCAGCGATCAAAGCCTGCCCGGCCGCGCTGCGTCGCCAGGCCTCTAGCAGCGGCTGCCAGTCGCCGAAATCAGCGTCCAGCAGCCCGGCCAGCGGTGCTGTCAGCCGGCTCAAGCGAACAAGCTGGCCAGCGCCACGCCGGGGTCGTCGGCGCGCATGAAGGCTTCGCCGACGAGGAAGGCGTGGACATCGGCAGCCCGCATGCGCTGCACATCGGCGCGGTTCAGGATGCCAGACTCGGTGACCAGCAGGCGGTCGGCCGGCACGCGCGGCAGCAACGCGAGCGTGGTGTCCAGCGTCACCTCGAAGGTCTTGAGGTTGCGGTTGTTGATGCCCAGCAGCGGCGTCTTCAGGCGCAGCGCGCGGTCGAGTTCTTGGCCGTCGTGCACTTCCACCAGCACCGCCATGCCCAAGCCTTGCGCGCAGGCTTCCAGGTCGGCCATCTGCGTGTCGCTGAGGCACGCGGCGATCAGCAGGATGCAATCCGCGCCCAACGCGCGCGCTTCGACGACCTGGTATTCGTCGACCATGAAATCCTTGCGCAGCACTGGCAAGGCGCAAGCCGCGCGGGCCTGCTGCAAGTAGGCGGCGCTGCCCTGGAAGAAGCGCTCATCGGTCAACACACTGAGGCAGGCTGCGCCACCCTGTTCATAGCTGGCGGCGATCTCGGCCGGCACGAAGTGTTCGCGCAGCACACCCTTGCTGGGGCTGGCCTTTTTCACTTCGGCGATGACGGCGGCCCGCCCGGCGGCGATCTTGTTGCGCAGCGCCGCTTCGAAGTCGCGCACGTCGCGCCGCGCTTCGGCTTCCGCGCGCCAGCTCGACAGGCCGCGCGCCGCCTTCGCGACGGCGAGTTCTTCGTGTTTCACGGCGACGATGCGCTGCAGGATGTCGGCCATGTCAGCTTGCCTTGAAGCGGTTGCTGACGGCCACGAACTGGCTCAGCTTGGCGGCTGCCGCGCCCGAGGCCACCGCCTCTCGTGCACGCTTGACGCCCTCAGAGACCGACGCCGCCACGCCCGCGCAGTACAGCGCCGCACCGGCGTTCAGCAGCACGATGTCGCGCAGCGGGCCGTCTTCATTGGCCAACACGCGCTGGATGCACTGCACCGACTCATCCTTGTTCGCCACTTTGAGAACGCGGCTGTCGTAGACCGGCAGGCCGAAGTCGCTGGGGTGGACAAGGTACTCGCGCACCTCGCCGTTCTTCAACTCGCCGACCGCCGTTTCGCCTGACAGCGAGATCTCGTCCATGCCGTTCATGCCGTAGACCACCATCACGTGCTCGCTGCCCAGGCGCTGCAGCACGCGCACCAGGATGCCGACCAGGTCGGGGTGGAAGACACCCAGCAACTGGTTCGGCGCGCCGGCCGGGTTGGTCAGCGGACCCAGGATGTTGAAGAGGGTGCGCACGCCCAACTCCTTGCGCACCGGCGCGGCGTGCTTCATCGCTGCGTGGTGGTTGGGCGCGAACATGTAGGCGATGCCCGTCTCGGCCAGGCACTGCGCGACCTGGTCCGGCGTCAACATGATGTTGCCGCCGAGCGCCTCCATCACGTCGGCCGAGCCGCTGGTGGACGACACGCTGCGCCCCGCGTGCTTGGCCACGCGCGCACCGGCGGCGGCGGCCACGAAGACGCTGGCCGTGCTGATGTTGAAGGTGTGCGAGTTGTCGCCGCCCGTGCCCACGATGTCCACCAGGTGCGTGCGGTCGGCCACCGGCACAGGTGTGGCGAACTCGCGCATCACCTGCGCAGCGGCGGCGATTTCGCCGACGGTTTCCTTCTTCACGCGCAGCCCGATGGACAGCGCCGCGATCATCACCGGCGACATCTCGCCGCTCATGATGCGGCGCATCAGCGCCAGCATTTCGTCGTGGAAGATCTCGCGGTGCTCGATCAAGCGGGTCAGCGCTTCGATGTCGGTCATGGAGGCAGTGACAGCAGACATGGCGGGCGGGCTCACAGGTGTTGACGCAGGATGACCAGCGCGCGGGCGATGTCGCCGGCGGTCACGTCCAGATGGGTCACGAAGCGCAGTTTGTAGAGGCCGGTGCACAGCACACCGGCCGCGCGCAGGCGGTCCACGACACCGGCCGCTTTTTCGGGCGAAAGATCGACGAAGAGAATGTTGGTCTGCGGCGGCGTCACCGTCACGCCAGGCAGGCCCTGGAGACCTTCGGCCAGCGCGCGGGCGTTGGCGTGGTCGTCGGCCAGACGGGCGATGTGGTGGTCGAGCGCGTAAGTCGCCGCAGCCGCCAGCACGCCGGCCTGACGCATGCCGCCGCCCAGCATCTTGCGGATGCGGTGCGCGCGGGCGATCAAGGCCTTGCTGCCGACCAGGGCCGAGCCGACCGGCGCGCCCAGGCCTTTGCTGAAACAGACCGAAACGCTGTCGAAGTGCTGGGCAATCGCCAGCGCGTTCGCTTGTGCGTCACCCTGCATGGCCACGGCCGCGTTGAACAGGCGCGCGCCGTCCAGGTGCGTGGCCAGGCTCTTGCTGCGCGCGAAGGCGGTGGCCTCGGCGATGTAGTTCAGCGGCAGCACCTGCCCGCCGCAGGTGTTCTCCAGCGCCAGCAGCCGCGTCTTGGCGAAATGCGCGTCGTCGGGCTTGATGGCGGCAGCGATGTCGGCGATGGGTATCGAGCCATCGGCCTGCTGCAACAGCGGCTGCGGCTGGATGCTGCCCAGCACCGCTGCACCGCCGCCTTCCCAGCGGTAGGTGTGGGCCATCTGGCCGACGATGTATTCCTCGCCGCGCTCGCAATGCGCCATCAGGGCGCACAGGTTGCTCTGCGTACCAGTGGGCACGAAGAGCGCGGCTTCCTTGCCCAGCATGGCGTCGATGCGCGCCTGCAGCACGTTGACGCTGGGGTCGTCAAAGAAGACGTCGTCGCCGACCTCGGCCGCAGCCATCGCGGCGCGCATCGCGGCCGTGGGTAGCGTGACGGTGTCACTGCGCAAATCGATAGTTTTCACGTGACCTGCTCCAGGAAGTTCTTCAGCATGGCGTGGCCATGCTCGCTGAGGATGGACTCGGGGTGGAACTGCACGCCTTCGATGGCCAGGCCTTGGTGGCGCACGCCCATGATCTCGCCGTCTTCAGCCGTGGCCGTCACGACCAGATCAGCCGGCAGCGTGGCGCGATCGATGGCCAGCGAGTGGTAGCGGATCACGCTGAACTGCTGCGGCAAGCCGTGGAACACACCCTGCTGGTCGGTCTGGATGGTGCTGGCCTTGCCGTGCATCTGCGTCTGCGCGCGGACGATCTTGCCGCCCATCGCCTCACCGATGGCCTGGTGGCCCAGGCACACGCCCAGCAGCGGCAGCTTGCCCGCGAAATGGCGGATGGCCGCGATGCAAACGCCGGCATCGGCCGGCGAGCGCGGGCCGGGCGACAGCACCAGGCGTTCGGGCTTGAGTTCGGCAATGCCCTGCACCGTGATTTCGTCGTTGCGGAAGACGCGAACGTCTTCGCCCAACTCGCCGAAGTACTGCACCAGGTTGTAGGTGAAGCTGTCGTAGTTGTCGATCATGAGCAACATCTCAGAACCCCTCCTCGACCAACTCGGCGGCGCGGATCAGGGCCCGCGCCTTGTGCTCGGTCTCTCTCCACTCCATCTCGGGGATCGAGTCGGCGACGACGCCCGCCGCCGCCTGCACATACAGCGTGTTGTTCATGACGATGCCGGTGCGTATGGCGATGGCCACGTCCATGTCGCCGGCGAAACTGAGGTAGCCGCAGGCGCCGCCATAGATGCCGCGCTTCACCGGCTCCAGCTCGTCGATGATTTCCATCGCGCGGATCTTGGGCGCGCCGGTCAGCGTGCCGGCCGGGAAAGTGGCGCGCAACACGTCGAGGTTGCTCATGCCGTCTTTCAGCAGGCCTTCGACGTTGCTGACGATGTGCATCACATGCGAGTAGCGCTCGACGACGAAGGACTCGGTCACCTTCACGCTGCCGGTCTTGGCGATACGGCCGATGTCGTTGCGCGCCAGGTCGATCAGCATCAGGTGCTCGGCACGTTCTTTCGGGTCGCTTTTCAGTTCAACTTCCAGCGCCAGGTCCAGCTCGGGCGTGGCGCCGCGCGGGCGGGTGCCGGCCAGCGGGCGGATGGTCACTTTCGCGCCTTCGGGCGTCTGCTCTTGACGCACCAGAATTTCGGGTGAGGCGCCGACGATCTGGAAGTCGCCCATGTCGTAGAAATACATGTACGGCGACGGGTTCAGCGAACGCAGCGCGCGGTACAGGCTGAGCGGGCTTTCGGTGTAGCGCTTGCTCAGGCGCTGGCCGATCTGCACCTGCATCATGTCGCCAGCGGCAATGAGTTCCTTGCTGCGCTCGACAGCGGCGATGTAGGCCGCCTTGTCGAATTCGCGCTCCACCGCGTAGCTGGGGCCGCGCTTCACCGGCGGCGCGGTGACGCTGTACTTCAGCTTGTCCACGAGCTCGCTCAAACGTTTTTTGCCGTTGAAATAGGCCTCGGGCCGCGACGGGTCGGCATAGACGATGAGGTACAGACGCCCCGACAGGTTGTCGATGACGGCCAACTCCTCGGTCTGCAGCAACAAGATGTCGGGGGTGTTGATGCCGCCCGCCTTCCAGGTGTCGGCCAGCTTGGGTTCGATGTAGCGCACCGCGTCGTAACCGAAGTAGCCGGCCAGGCCGCCGCAAAAGCGCGGCAGGCCGGGGCGCAGCGCCACCTTGAAGCGGGTTTGGTAGGCCTCGATGAAGTCCAGCGGGTTGCCGGTGTCGGTTTCAACCACCTGGCCGTCGGTGACGACTTCGGTCTTGAAACCGTGTGCGCGCAGCAGAGTGCGGGCCGGCAGGCCGATGAAGGAATAACGGCCGAAACGTTCGCCGCCCACCACGCTTTCCAGCAAGAAACTGTGCTTGGCGCCGCCAGCCAGCTTCAGGTAGAGCGACAGCGGGGTTTCCAGGTCGGCAAAGGCTTCCGCCATCAGCGGAATGCGGTTGTAGCCCTGGCCGGCCAAGCTCTGGAATTCAAGTTCAGTGATCACGCTTGCACCTGTACACATCGAAGCCGTCGCTGCAGCGGGGGAGCCCATCGTTGGCTCAGTGCAGGCCGGCTGTTCATGAGGCTGGCGGGGCAAAACCCGGCAGCGGGGGGTGACCGCGAAGCGCGGTCAGACGCCGCAATCTCAGGCGCCGTTGTGGCCGCTGTGGCCGTAGTGCGAGCGACGCCATAGCCAGGCTCCCCGGTCGCTGGGACCGGGCCGGCATGCGGCGGTTGGAGTGTGACTGGCTGGGTAAATCATGGACCTCGAAGTCTATCGCAGCGCTTGCCCCCGCGTCGTGGGGCCGGGGCCCAGAACCCTCAGCCGAAACGCAGCGCGTCCAGGCGATCCAGCACCGCGTCGGCGCCGGCGGATGCCACCGGCTCGCCGTGGTTGTAGCCGTAGCTCATCAACACAACCGGGCAACCAGCGGCGCGGGCGGCCTGCGCGTCGTTGCTGGAATCACCCACCATCAGGGTGTGTGCAGGCACGCTGCCCAGCGCCTCACAGGCCTTGAGCAGCGGCAGCGGGTGCGGCTTCTTGTGCTCGAAAGCGTCACCGCCGAAGACGTGGTCGAAGTAGCCGTCCAGCCCCTTTTGCGCCAGCAGCGGTTTCGCGAAAGAGCCCGGCTTGTTGGTCAGGCAGGCCAGGCGCAAGCCGGCCGCGCGCATCGCCTGCAGGCCTTCAACGACGCCCGGGAAGACGTCGGAATACTGGCCATTGATCAGCAGGTAGTGGTGCTGGTAACGGTCCCAGGCGGCCTCGTACAAATCGGCTGGCGCGCCCACCTCGGCCAGGGTGCGCGTCAGCAGGTGTTCAGAGCCTTTGCCCACGGTGCGCGAGATGAAAGCGCGGCTGACCGGCGGCCAGCCCAGGTCGGCCAGCGCCAGGCGCAGGGCCATGTCGAAATCACCGACGGTGTCGACCATGGTGCCGTCAAGGTCGACGATGGCCGCCGTGATGGCGTGTTCACTCAACTGCATGCTTTGCCTTTCAAAAGCCAGACCGCTTCAGGATTTCTTGGGTGCCGCGTGGCGCGCAATCCAGGCCATGAATTCGCTGTACCACTGTTGCGAATTGCGCGGCTTCAGCACCCAGTGGTTCTCGTCGGCAAACCACAGCAGGCGGGCATCGACGCCGCGCGCTTTCAGGGTGTTGTAGTAGGCCAGGCCGTTGCAGTCGGGCACGCGGAAATCTTGCGCACCGTGGATGACCAGCGTGGGCGTGTGCATGTGCGCGGCGCTGGCGTGCGGGCTCTGCGCCAACACCCGCGGCATGTCCTGCCAATACAGCGCGGCCAGGTCTTTGGGGCGCACGGCGTAGGAATCGGCGCTGAAGGTGGCGATACGGTCGAACACGCCGGCATGGCAGACGTACGCGCGGTAGCGCCCGGGCGCCACGTGACCGTTCATCCACGCCACCAGGAAGCCGCCGTAGCTGCCGCCGGTGGCGGTGATTCGCTTGGCATCGACCCAGCGCTGCTGCAGCAGCCAGTCGGTTGCGGCTTCAATATCTTGCAGTTCCAGTTCGCCCTGGCGGCCGATCAGGCTGTGCTTGAAAGCAAAGCCGAAGCCGCTGGAGCCGTGGTAATTCACCTGGACGACGACCTGGCCGGGCGCCGCGAAGACGTGCGCATTCCAGCGGTAGGAAAAGGTGTCGCCAGCCGCAGCGTACGGGCCGCCGTGAATGACCTGCATCACCGGGTGCTTCTTCTTCGCGGCAAAACCTGCGGGGAAGGTCAGCCACATCTGGATGTCCTCACCCAAAGCACCCTTGAACGTGACTTCGCGCATCTCGCCCAGCGCGATGCCTTGCAGGCGTTCGTCGTTGAAAGTCTCCAGCCGCAGCGGCGCAGTGCCAGGGCGCAAAGCGTGCACGCGCGCCGGGTACCGGGCGCTGTCGGCGACCAACACGATCACGTCATCGGCCGCACCGCCAGCCACGTCAAACCCCTGCACCCAGCCGCCTTGCTGCTCGATGGTGTAGCTGCCTTCGGCCAGGTCGTGGCGCCACAGATGGCAACGCCCGCGTTCTTCGGCGGTGAAAAGGATGGACCCCCCGTCGGCGGCCCAGCGCAACGGCGTGTTCACCGAATGGTCCCAGCCCTCGCCCAGCACCTGCCAACTGCCGTCGCGCTGCACCAGTGCCAACTGGCTCAGCGCGGTGTGGTGGTTGCCGACGTTGGCGGCGGTCACCGCCAGTTGCTGGCCGTCGGGGCTGTAGCGTGGCGCGGCGAAGTCCCAGGCCGCGTCGTCCAGGATGGCTTCGATGTCGCCGCTGCGCAGTTCGATGTCGGCCAGCGCCAGGCGGCTGGCGGTTTGCTGCACCGGCGCCGGGTCGTGCACGAAAGCGATGCGCCGACCGTCCGGGCGCACGTCGTAAACCTCGTTGCCGGCCTCGTCGCGCGGCAGTTCGAAGGCCGTGCCTTCGAAGAGGTCGCGCACCTTGCCGCTGGCCACGTCCAGCAGGTGCAGGTGCAGCACGCGGCCGGCCGGAATGTGGTGGTCCCAGTGGCGGTAATAGGCCTCGCTGGAGGCGTAGCCGCTGTCCTTGCGGTCGGCCTGCGCCTTGTGCGCTTTGGCTTGCGCCGCGCTGCCTTTCAGCTTGGGGCTGACCCAGGCTGAGAAGACGATGCGCCGGCCGTCGGGCAGCCATTTGAAGGACGCGATGCCGGGTGCGAAATCGCTGACCCGCAGGGCCTCGCCACCGTTGGCCGCGATGACGTAAAGCTGGGCCGTGGCGTCCTTGCGGCCTTGCTGTTCGCGCTTGGCCACGAAGGCGATGCGCTCGCCGGTTGGCGACCACGCGGCCTGGCCGTCTTTGCCGCCGCAGCGCGTCAAACGGCGCGGTGCCGCGATGGTGGTGTCGGCGGTGTCGGCGGTGTCGGTGGCCGTGGGCAGCAACCACAGGTGTGTGGCCGCGTTGTTGTCTTCCATCGAATAGCGAGTCACCGAACACACCGCGCGCTGCCCGTCGGGCGACAGCGCCACGCCACCCATGCGCTCGAAAGCCCAGAGGTCTTCGACGTTGAGGGGCCGGGTCTTGGGGGTCTTGCGGGACTTGCTCATTCCGCAAGTGTCACCCAGCTGCTGACCCTCGCAAGGGCACCCTGAACGGCACCCACATCATCAGCGTCAGCCGATCGATTCCACCTGGCGCGACTGCTGGTAGGCGCTGCCGAATCGATTCGCCAAAAAGTCGGGCAGCGCGACCTGTTCCTGGCGGATGAAACCGCTCTGCGGCAGCTTGCCTTCGCGGAACAGATCCACCGCCGCGCAGATGCCGGCGGCCGTGGTGATCTGGATGGCCGACAACGGCGCGGCCTCATTGCGGTCGGCAAAGATCTTGCGCGCGAAGACCTCCTGCACCAGGCTGCCACCGCGCATGCCGCTGACCGTGACGAAGACCAGCACCACGTCCTGCATGGTGCTGGGGATGCTCTTGCGCAGAATGGCCTTCAGCGTCTCGGTGTCCTTGTTCAGTTGCAGCTCTTCCAGCAGCAGCTTCATCAGGTCGCGGTGGCCGGGGTAGCGCACGCTTTTGTAGTCCAGCGTCTGCACGCGGCCGGCCAGCGTGGCGCACAAGGTGCCCAGGCCGCCGCTGGTGTTGAAGGCCTCGTACTCGGTGCCGTCCAGGCTGAAGTGCTCCATGCCTTCCAGCGCCAGCACCTCGATGTTCTGCCCGTCGCGTATCGCCTCGCAGGGGTGGCAGTACTCGTTGATCAGCCCGTCCACGCTCCAGGTCAGGTTGTATTTCAGCGCGTTCGTCGGGAAGGCCGGCAGCGCGCCGACGCGCATCTTCACGTCTTGCAGCGTGTCGAAACTTTGCGCCAGGTGGTGGGCGACGATGCCGATGAAGCCCGGCGCCAGGCCGCACTGCGGCATGAAGGCGGTGCGGGCGCCGCGTGCCAGGTCCTGGATGGCCTTGGTAGCGGCCACGTCCTCGGTCAGGTCGAAGTAATGGCAGCCAGCCTCCAGCGCGGCCGTGGCGGCCAACGTGGCCAGGTGGTAGGGCAGCGCGTTGATGACACCATCCTGCCCGCGCAGCACGGCCAACAAGTCGGCGGCTTGCGCGGTGTCAGCAACACGGGTCTGGACGCGCGGCCCTGTGCGCATGTCCAACACGCGGGCCAGCGCCTCAGGGCTGCGATCGACGACGGTGACGTCGTAGTCGCCGCTGTCGGCCAGCAGGCGGGCGATGGTGTTGCCGATGTGGCCGGCGCCGAGCAGGGTGATGCGCATGGGGTGTATTCCGCAGAGGGTGTTGAACTGGCACCGAGTCTGAAATCCCCGCGCGACCGATGTAAGCCCTGTTTTGTCAGAACCGCTGCGGGTTTCGACACATCGACAGCGCTGTTCGTCTAAACGCAGCGAACTTCGGCACGCAGGCCGCAGCGCCCGCAGTCAAGCGGCGGCCATCGCCTTCGCTTCGCGGACCTGCTTCTTGTGCTCGCGGGCCCCGGCGCGGCGGGCGCGCGTGGTGGCCACTTCGTAGGCCTCTTCGGCCTCGGAGCGCATCAAGATGGCCTTGGCCAGCGCGGCTTCGAAACGCGCGGTGGTGTAGGTGTTCTCGGTGCCGATGTAGACGGTGCGGCGTCGCGGTTTCTGCCCGAAGCGTGGGATCAGCACCGACAAGCTGCAGTCACGCGTGCGGCCGCCCCGGCGCACCCGCAGCACGGGGCCGCTGATGCCGACCGGCAGGTCGCTGGTCTTGCTGACGCTGGGCGCGCGCTGCAGCAGCGAAGGTGCGGGCAGCACGGCGATACGTTTCAGCAGTTCCTTGGTGGCCGCTTCCAGAGATGCGCCCGCGCCGCTGCCGTCGCTGCTGTGGTCCGAGTACAGCTTGGTGCCGCCATAGCGCAACTGCCAGCCGTGCGTGGCCCGATGGTCGATGCGCTGTATGCATTGGGGCACCTCGAAGGTGGCCCCGGTGAAGATGACCGTGGTCCGGAGTTTCATCAAAGTCCTTGCGCCTCGTGGCGGTGGTCTCCCGCTGACTGTTTCTTTTCGTGGGCACCCCTTGGACCGGGGGGTACAGGTGGAACTCTAGGGTATCTGCGGAGCCTGCGGGGCGCATTCACCGGGCCTTAACGCACGGGCCACACACAATGCGGCACTTTGCCGCGCCCGGCGCGGCGTCACCCCCTGAAACGAATGGCCCTGGACACCCTAGACCGCAAGCTGCTGGCCTTGCTGCAAGCCAACGCCCGCAGCAGCGCGGCCGACCTGGCGCGACAACTGGGCGTGGCCCGCACCACCGTGTTGGCGCGCGTGGCGCGGCTGGAGCGCAGCAGTGTCATCGTGGGCTACACCGTGCGCCTGGCGCAGACCGATGCCGGATCGGGCGTCGAGGCTTATGTCGGCATCACCGTCGCGCCCCGCGTCGCGCCGCTGGTCACCCAACGCCTAGCGTCTTTCCCCGAACTGCGGCAGTTGTGTTCTGTCAGCGGCGAATTCGACTACCTGGCACTGCTGCGTGCGGAATCGACGGCGCGGCTGGACCAGTTGCTGGACGAGATCGGGGCGATCGAAGGCGTGTTGAAGACGACGACCTCGGTGGTGCTGGCGCGGCGGATCGACCGCCAGGCCTGAGTCGCGGCGACGCTGGCGTGAGTGCGCGGCCTCGATAAAGTCGCGCAGGTCGGCCAATCGATGGCTCCAGTACACCGCCATCGGAGTGCCCTGAGCCTCGACAACATAACGGGCGTTGAAGACGCCTTGCAAGGCCACGGCCGGCACCACCTGATCGGCACCAAACCCTGCTAACCAGGCACGCGCGTTTTGCACCGCCTCCTTGTTCAAGCGCTTGCGGCTGTTGATTTCGCTGTTGGAACCCTTGCACTCGATGGCCAACAGACGCCCGTCATCCAACCGCACGATCACATCGGCGTTGTCGGCGCCGAGATTGGTCTGGGTGAGAAAAGTTCGCGGAAGCGGCGCGTCCGTCACCAATTTCTGTACGCCGCGCGCAGGGCGCGTTGCCGCCAAAGTCCAGCCCATACCGATCAACAGGCCTTTCACCGCACCTTCGACCGACGATTTTTCATCACCCCGGCGCAAGGTCTGCACGCGTTGCGAAGCCAGCAGAGCCGTGGTGGCCACCGTCGCAGCCTGCCGTTCAGCCAAGCCGGACGGCCGGCGTGCCGCGAGCCACGGAAACCGCCTGGGGTCAACGATGACCCGCATCACGGCCAGCAGCTTTTCGCTTTGGTCCACGCCTGTTGCTGCCGCGCTGAGGGGCACCTCGGCCAGCGTCTTCAAGTCGTCATCGGATATCGGCGGCGCGCCCAGGTATCGAAATGCCGCGCGGCCCGAATCGCTGCCCCAGAGTTCCCGCAAACCGGCTTGCGCCGCGACACCGCCCGCCAACACCGCCTCGACTTCAGCGATCAGCTTGGCCACCGCTGGCTCTGCCGCGTCAAATGCGTCCAGGTAACGCTGCAGCGGCTCGCCGAGGCGCCGAGCGCGGAATTCGGCACGGGCTGCGCCGACATCAGCCGCCACTTCATCGGCCGACCACAGGCGCACGCCGTGCAGCGGCTGGCCTCTCAAAGCTGCGGCTCCAAGACCCGCGCAGGGATGCGCAGCCGCGAAATGTCGCTGGGTTCGAACTTCGCCATACCCCCGCCGTACATGCGGCCTGCGCCCATGGAGGTGTGGCTGTTCAAGTGGCTGAGCACACGCTGCAATTGCGCAGCCGGCATCGCTTGCCGCGCATACAAACCGTGGGCGATGTTCAGATAGCTGGCACCGTGGGGGTTGGTACGAAAAACCGGCGGCCGGCGGCCCATGTAGCTGACGAAGGCGAGCGGTGCCGCACGCAGGTCAAGCGCATGCCAAGCGCGCCGCTGCTGCGCGACGTAGCCGTCCGCGGCGCCCTGCGCGCGGGCTAGTGCGAGAAAGGCATCGACATGGGGCCGGTCTTGGGCCGACAAAAGATCCAGATTCACGGGCAGGTTCGGCACGCGGCGCAAGCGGTCCAGCGCGTCGCTGGATTCGACCGTGCCATCGATGATCTCGCGGGCTTTGGTGACCACCGGCAGGGTCAGCGACTGCGGCAGCACGTTCGACCCGAGCGGCAGCACCCAGGCCTCATTCAGGCCGGTGACCTGCCCGCGCGTCACGCGAAAGAGTTCACCCAATTCGATGCCTTCGGACGGCGCATCCAGCTCAGCTTGGCACAGCGCCGTCCAGCGCGCGGCAGCCTCGAGCTCAGCGCGTCGCAGCACGCGGGCCGTATGCAGTTCGCGATCCACCAGCGTGCCCAGTTCGACTTCAGCACCAGCACCAGCAGGCGCACCGCAGCGCGCCTCGAACACCACCGCAGACACGAGCGCGTCCGGGAACACCGGCGCCTGGGGCTGCGCCACCCACAGCCCCGTCAAGGCCAGCGGCCGGGCCGGCGCGCTGAACAAGGTTCGCCAGGCCGAGCCGTAGCCGTTGTCCAGCCATTCGGCCGAGGTCACCAGACAGACGTGGTCGCCCGGCCGCGCCAACTGCACCATTCGCGCCATGAAGTGCAAATGCAAGCCCGCCAGTTGCGATGCCTTGATGCGCCAGCCGGCCATCGTGCTGGCGTACCACTGCTTCCAGTCGGTTTCGATGTCGTGATGGCGCACGAAGGGCGGATTGCCGACGAAAGCGGTGCGGCCGACCAGGGCGAGCGGCACGTCCCGAAAGTCGCCTTGGACCACCATGACCCGTCGAGACAGGCCGTGTGTGGCCAGATTGGCGCGTAAGGCGGCGCACATATCACCGCTGCGCTCGATGGCCCAGATATTGGCTTGCGGGAACAAGCGGGCGGCCCGGATGCAAAAGCGGCCACTGCCAGCGCCGGCATCAACGATGTTGTCGAAGGTTCCGTGGCGCGTCAGCCTTTGCAGCATCAGGTCTACCAGCCACTCGGGTGTCAGCGTGATGCCCTGCTGGCGGCGGACCTCGTTATCCATCTCCAGGCACACCGCCGCGCCCGCTGCGTCGTAGGTTTGCGTCTCGCCGAAGAGGTCCAGCGTCAGTGCATTCACGGCAGTCTCGCGCTCAAACCAGCTCGCGCCGCATGGCGTCGATCACGCCCTTGTAGTCCGGCGTGTTGAAAATGGCACTGCCGGCCACGAAGGTGTCGGCACCGGCGTCGGCCGCGCGGCGGATGTTGTCGATCTTGATGCCGCCGTCCACTTCCAGGCGGATGTCGCGGCCGGTTAGCTCGATGAGCTTGCGGGCCTTTTCGATCTTGCGCAGCGCGGTGTCGATGAAGCTCTGGCCGCCGAATCCGGGGTTGACGCTCATGATCAGGATCAGGTCGACCTTGTCGATGACCCATTCCAGCACCGCCAACGGTTCGGCAGGGTTGAACACCAGGCCGGCTTGCTTGCCCTCGGCCTTGATGAGTTGCAGCGTGCGGTCCACGTGCACGCTGGCGTCGGGGTGGAAGCTGACCAGGTCGGCACCGGCCTTGCAAAAGGCCTGTGCCAGGGCGTCCACCGGCTGCACCATCAGGTGCACGTCGATGGGCACCGTGCTGTGCTTGCGCAGCGCCCGGCAGACCATGGGCCCGAAGGTCAGGTTGGGCACGTAGTGGTTGTCCATCACGTCGAAATGGATCCAGTCGGCACCGGCGGCAATCACGTTGCGCACCTCGTTACCCAGGCAGGCGAAGTCGGCTGAAAGGATGCTGGGGGCGATGCGGTAGGTGGTCATCGCCCGATTCTAGGTTTGGCCTTGGCTTGCACAGGCTTCAGCATTCGGCCCTCTAAACTCAGCGCCATGGCCAAACCCGAGTTCCAGTGTGAGGCGCGCGTGCAGTACCTGCCCGAGCAATCGAGTCCTCCCGAAGGCCCCTACGCCTTCGCTTACACCCTGACCATCCGCAACACCGGCGACATCACCGCACAACTGGTGGCGCGCCACTGGGTAGTCACCGACGCCAACGGCGACATCGAAGATGTGCGCGGCCTGGCGGTGGTCGGCCGCCAGCCGCTGCTCAAGCCCGGCGAGCACTTCGAATACACCAGCTGGACACGCATCGCCACGCCGGCCGGCAGCATGCGCGGCACCTTCTTTTGCATGACCGAAGAAGCCCGGCCCTTCGAAGCCGAAGTGCCCGAGTTCAGCCTGGTCTTCCCGGGCGCGCTGCATTGATGGCACCGCATTGGGGCTGCTGACATGGCGGCCTGGGATTTCACCGCACTGATCAATGCGGCCGACGCCAAGGCCAGCCTGGCCGAACGCCACCTGTGGCTGGTGCGCCTGATGGAATGGCTGCGCCACGCGCCCACCGCCGTGGACAACAGCGGCGACCAGCGCACGCCCCTGCCCGTGCTGCGCCTGCGCCACATGCTGAACCAGCTGGACAAGCAAGCCGCGCTGCGCGACAAGTTGCGCGGGCTGATGCAGGCCTTCTGGCAGGACATCGACGCTGCCGCGCTGTATGCCGACCTGGGCTTTGGCGCGCGCCGGTCTTTCGCCAACGAGTTGCTGACGCGCGTGCAGAACCGCGTGCTGCCCGGCACGCCGGAAACGCGCGACCTGGCGGCACTGTTCCGTCTGCTGTTCGTGGCGGCCGACGCCGACTGGGTGACCGAGCTGGACGCCCAGACCCTGTCCCGCAGCGTGGCCTTGTTCGGCCCGGGGCCGGCCTTAGCGCAAGCCGCGCTGCTGGACGCCATCACCATCCTGGTCAGCGCCGTGCACGCCAGCGGCTACAGCCCGGCGATGCGTTTGCGCATGGACGCCGTGGCGCTGAAGGACGAGCCGTTCCGACAAATCACCGGCGCCGCCGCCGCCTTGCGCGCGGCGGTGCTGGAAGGCCGCGACGAGGCTGCGCTGCAGGACGGCGCCTACCTGCGCGCGCTGCTGGATGCCTGCCGCCGTGCGGCGGGCAGCGTGTTGCCGCACTTGGAAGAGTTCGGCGTGTCGGTGAACATCGTCTACGACCTGGAACAGCAGCAGGCGCGCACCCACCGCATCGACCAGCTTATCGCCTGCGTGCTGGCGCCCGAAGCCGAGGCCGAGGCCGAAGGGCGCAGCCTGACGCTGGCGCTGCTGCAGGCGATGGGCGAGCAGCGCGGCGTGCGCGCCCTGCTGGCCCAACATTACTCGCTGCTGGCGCGGCAAGTGACCGAGCGCAGCGCAGAAAGTGGCGAGCACTACATCACCCGCGACCGCAGCGAATACCGCGACATGCTGCGGCGCGCGGCCGGCGGCGGGGCGGTCCTTGCCGTCACCACCTTCGGCAAGTTCGCCATCCTGGCCATCGGGCTGTCGGCCTTCTGGACCGGCGCCTGGGCGGGCGCCAACTACGCCTTGAGCTTCGTCATCGTGATGTTGCTGCACTGGACGGTGGCCACCAAGCAGCCAGCGATGACCGCCCCGGCAATGGCCGCCAGCCTGCCCAGCACGGCGGGCGCCGACGGCGAAGAGGCCATCGAGGCCTTCGTCGACCGCGTGGCGCAACTGATCCGCTCGCAGGTGGCCGGCATCATTGGCAACGTGGCGATGTGCGTGCCGCTGGTGCTGGGGGTGCAGCTGCTGGTGAAGGCAATTTGGGGCGTGCCGCTGGTGGGCGAGAAAGACGCGCACCACGTGCTCGAGAGCCTGACGCTGCTGGGGCCGTCTTTGCTGTTCGCGGCTTTCACCGGGGTGCTGCTCTTCGTCAGTTCATTGATCGCCGGCTGGGCCGAGAACTGGTTCGTCTACCACCGGCTGGACAGCGCAATCGCCTGGAACCCGCGCATCGTGGCGCGGCTGGGCGCAGCGCGCGCACAGCGCTGGTCGCGCTGGTGGCGGGCGAATGTGTCGGGGCTGGCGGCCAACATTTCACTGGGTCTGCTGCTGGGCTTGACACCGCCGTTGCTGGGCTTCTTCGGCCTGCCGCTGGACGTGCGCCACGTCACGCTGTCCAGCGGCCAGCTGGGCGCGGCGCTGGGCGCTTTGGGCACGCCGCTGCTGCGCGAACCGGCCTTCTGGTGGTGCGTGGCGGGCATCACCGCCACTGGGGTGCTGAACCTTACGGTCAGCTTCGGCCTGGCCTTCGTCGTGGCATTGCGTTCGCGCGGTGTTCGGCTGCAGGAACGCCGGCGCGTGGTAACGGCCATCTCCCTTCGGCTGCGCACCCACCCGCTCAGCTTCCTGTGGCCGCCGGAATAAGGCCCCCAAGCTCGCTCACGCTCGCTGCCCCCGAGGGGGGTGCCCCGCTGACGGCCCGGCAAAGCCGGTTCCGTGGCGGGTAGCTGGGTCGGGTCAGCTTTGCGGGGGGTCGTCTTTTCGCTCGCCCTTGCGGCGGCCCGAGAACATCGTCCACCAGACGATGAAGACGAACAGGCCGCCGGCCAGCAGCGCTTCGAGTATCAAAAACCACATCGTCAGACCTCGTTCGACCGGACCAGCGCCTGCAGGCGCGGCCACAACAGGTTGAGCGCCAGGCCGGCCATCACCAGGGCGGCGGCCAGCAGTTTCCACGCGGGCAGCGGTTCGCCCAGCATCCAGGCCGACGACGCCATGCCGAAGACCGGCACCAGCAGCGCCATCGGCACCACGGTGGCCGCCGGGTGGCGGGCCAGCAGCCAGCCCCACACCGCGTAGCCGAACAGGCTGTTGCCGACCGACTGCCACAGCACCACGCCCCACACGGTGGCGTCGGCCGCCACCAGCGCCTGCGCGATGCGCGCCGGGCCATCGACCCACAGCGTCAGCAGCAGCAAGGGCGGCAGCGCGAAGGCGCTGGACCAGACCACCACGCCCAGCATGTCCACCCGGCCCATGCCGCGCGCCACCGTGTTGCCGCCGGCCCAGCACAACGCAGCGGCCAGCACCATCAGCAGGCCCAGCGGCGTGGTGTGGGCGTCAGTGTGGGCCGCGATCACCGCCAGGCCCGCAGTGGCCAAGGCCAGGGCCAGCCACTGGAACTGGCGCAGCCGCTCGCCCGTGGCTGCCATCGCCAGACCGATGGTGAAGAAAACCTGAATCTGGATGACCAGGGAAGCCAGGCCCGGCGCGATGTGCCCGCCCACCGCCAGGTAGAGCAAGCCGAACTGGCCGGCGCCGATGAACACGCCATATGCCGCCAGCTGGCGCCAGGGCACGGCCGGGCGCCGAATGAACAGCGCCGCCGGCAGCAGCACCAGGGCGAAACGCAGCACCGCCAACAGCAGTGGCGGCAGTGTGCCGAGTGCCAATTTGAAGATGGGGAAATTGGTGCCCCACACCGCCACCACGGCCAGCGCCAGCAAGGCATGGCTCGCGGGAAGGCGGCCCGCACCGGCACCCCCCGCAGCGCCCGTCAAGGCGCCACCATCACGCGGTCGCGGCCTTGTTCCTTGGCATCTTCCAGCGCGCGCAGCGCACGGTCCAGCGTCTGCGCCACGGTCTCGCCGGCGTGGTGTTCGGCCAGCCCGCCCGACAGCGTCACGCCCAAGGCGTTGGCGCCATTCAGGATGCGCAGCGCGCCCACGCGCTGACGCAGGCGTTCCAGCCCGCCACGGGCCAGCGCGGCGCGCGTGTCGGACAGCATCAGCACGAACTCTTCACCACCCCAGCGCGCCAGCGTGTCAGACACCCGCACATGGCGTTGCGCCTCTTGCGCCACCGCGCGCAGCACGGCGTCGCCCACCGCGTAACCGTGGGCTTCGTTGACGGGCTTGAAGTTGTCGATGTCCAGCACCGCCAGGCAGAAGGTCTGGCCTGAACGCACACAGCGCTGGTGTTCCTGCTCCATCAGCGCCTGCATGTGACGGCGGTTGATCAGGCCGGTGAGTTCGTCGCGCGTGGTGTTCTCACGCAGGCGCGACAGGGCCTGCACCAGTTCGGCCCGCTGCATGCGCGAACGCTGGCGCAGGCGCGACAAACGGCTGGCCAGGATGGACACCCCCGGCACCATCGTGGCCACCAGCAGGAAGTGGCCGATTTCGATGGCCGGCGGGTAGACCTCGGGGTGGGCCAGCGCCATGGCCAGCATGGTGGCGCCGAAGAGCAGCACGGCATACAGGCTGACCCAGCGGATCTGCTGGGGCGAGACCACGAACATGCCGAACATCAGGATCACCATGACCATCGGAAACACCGCGCCGCGCCCGGCACCGACCAGGGTGTAGGCGACGGCCGAGCTGGTCAGTGCGAAGACCATTTGCGGCACGGTGAGTGACGGTTCGCGGCGGCGCCGCGACCAGCCGCTGCGGATCAGCACGAAAAAGCCCGCCATGCCGACCAGCGTGAGCCCGGCCCACCAGCCCACCGGCGCGGCGCGGGCAGCGCCCATCCAGACGAAATAGGCCATGGCGGCCACGCCGCCGCTCAGCAGCAACATGGCCAGTCCAGCTTGGGCCAACCGCGCCCGCTGGACGGGTTCGGTACTGAGCAGTGTGTCGAGCAGACGGCTCATTCCTGGGTGTGCGCCTCGGCTGGAAGAGGCCGCGAGGGTAGCGCAATCTGCCGGGCGCGCGTCCAGGGCGCTCGTGCGGCGCTGGCGGGGCGCTGGTGGGCTCGCCAATGCGGGCGCTCAGCGCAAGCCGGCCAGGTGCGACAAAGGCAAGGCCGCGCCCGACTTCACCTCGCCCAGCGAAAAACTGGTGCGCAGGTCTTTCACGTTCGGCAGCTTGAACAAGGTGTCCATCGACCAGCGCGAATAGGCATCGAGGTCGGTGCACATCACCTGCAACTCGAAGGTGCCCGAGCCGCTGATGTAGTGGCAGGAAATCACCTCGGGCAGGTCGCGGATGGCCGCTTCCAGCGTGCGCGTGGCGTCGGCGTTGTTGCGCTCGGCGTCGATGCGCACGAAGGCCAGCACGCCCAGGCCGATCTTGCGGCGGTCGATTTCTGCCCGGTACCCGGTGATGTAGCCCTGCTCTTCCAACCACTTGACGCGCCGCCAGGTGGGCGCAGCCGACAGGCCGATGCGCGCGGCCAGTTCGGTGTTGGACAGCCGGGCGTCGGCCTGCAATTCACGCAGGATGGCCGCGTCGTAGCGGTCCAGCGCGGCCGGGTGGGCCTCTGCTGGCTCGGCGGTCGCAGCAGTCACCCTCGCAGGTGTTTTCCCGGATTCCAGGGGTTTAAGCGTGGTTTGCTTCTTGGTAGCCATATTTGCGCAAGATCCTTTCTTTGAGCATGCCTCAGCGGGCATCAAAAGAAAAGACACAAAAGCGGCCTTTCCCTACACTGCCCTCGGTCCGCACGACCGTTTCGGCGCTTGCGGCCTGCCCACCTGGAGTTGCCCCCGATGAATGCACCACTGCCCGAAGCCGTCCGCAAAGCGCTCGAGTCCGTCACCCTGGACGACAAATACAGCCTGGCCTCGGGCCGCGCCTTCATGAGCGGTGTGCAGGCCCTGGTGCGCCTGCCCATGCTGCAGCGCGAACGCGACGTGGCGGCAGGCCTGAACACCGGCGGCTTCATCAGCGGCTACCGCGGCAGCCCGCTGGGCGGCTACGACCAAGCCTTGTGGGCCGCAAAGAAGCACCTGGCCGAAAAGCACATCGTGTTCCAGCCCGGCGTCAACGAAGAACTGGGCGCCACCGCCGTGTGGGGCACGCAGCAACTGGACCTGTACCCGCAGAGCAAACGGTACGACGGCGTCTTCGGCATCTGGTACGGCAAGGGCCCGGGCGTGGACCGCTGCTCTGACGTGTTCAAGCACGCCAACATGGCCGGCACTTCCAAGCACGGCGGCGTCATCGCCATCGCCGGCGACGACCACGTCAGCAAGAGCAGCACCGCCGCCCACCAAAGCGACCACATCTTCAAGGCCTGCGGCCTGCCGGTGTTCTTCCCGTCAGACGTGCAGGGCATTCTGGACATGGGCCTGCACGCCATCGCCATGAGCCGTTTCAGCGGCTTGTGGAGCGGCATGAAAACCATCCAGGAAGTGGTCGAATCGTCCAGTTCGGTGGTGGTGGACGCGGGCCGCGTGAACATCGTCATGCCTGAGGATTTCGTCATGCCGCCGGGCGGTCTGCACATCCGCTGGCCCGACGCGCCACTGGAGCAGGAAGCGCGCTTGATGGACTACAAGTGGTACGCGGCCCTGGCCTATGTGCGCGCCAACCAGTTGAACCACAACGTCATTGCCGGTCCGAACGACCGCTTCGGCATCATCGCCAGCGGCAAGGCCTACAACGACACGCGACAAGCGCTGGCCGACTTGGGGCTGGACGACGACACCTGCCGCGCCATTGGCGTGCGGCTGCACAAGGTCAACGTGGTGTGGCCGCTGGAAGCCACCATCACGCGCGACTTCGCGCAGGGGCTGCAGGAGATTCTGGTCGTCGAAGAAAAGCGCCAGGTCATCGAATACCAGTTGAAGGAAGAGCTCTACAACTGGCGCGCCGACGTGCGCCCCAATGTGCTGGGCAAGTTCGACGAACCGGAATCGACGAACGCCGACGACAAGACCGGCGGCGAGTGGAGCATGCCCAACCCCAGCGAAAACTGGCTACTGCGTGCCAAGGCCGATTTAACGCCGGCCATCATCGCCAAAGCCATCGCCAAGCGGCTGAAGAAGCTGGGGCGCGACGGCAGCATTCCGGCCGACATCTTCACGCGCATGGACGAGCGCCTGGCCATCATCACCGCGCGCGAGCAGCAACTGACGGCGCTGAAGGTGGACACCGGCGAACGCCAACCCTGGTTCTGCAGCGGCTGCCCGCACAACACCAGCACCCGCGTACCCGACGGTTCACGCGCCTTGGGCGGCATCGGCTGCCACTACATGGCCACCTGGATGGACCGCAGCACCACCACCTTCAGCCAGATGGGCGGCGAAGGCGTGGCCTGGGTCGGACAGGCGCCATTCACGACCGACCAACACGTTTTCGCCAACCTGGGCGACGGCACCTACTTCCACAGCGGCAGCCTGGCCGTGCGGCAGAGCATCGCGGCCGGCGTGAACATCACCTACAAGGTTCTGTACAACGACGCCGTGGCGATGACCGGCGGCCAGCAGGTCGGTGAGCGGCCCGAGGGCCACACGGTGCTGCAGATCATGAAGAGCCTGCTCGCCGAGGGCGTGGCCAAGCTGGTGATCGTCACCGACGAGCCCGGCAAGTACGACGGCGTGCAGTTGGAAGCCGGCGTCACCGTGCACCACCGCGATGAACTCGACACCATCCAGCGCCAGTTCCGTCTGATCAAAGGCACCTCGGTCATCATTTACGACCAGACCTGTGCCACCGAAAAGCGCCGCCGCCGCAAGCGCGGCAAGCTGGCCGACCCCGAGAAGCGCGTCGTCATCAACGAGGCCGTCTGCGAAGGCTGCGGCGACTGCAGCGTGCAAAGCAACTGCCTCAGCGTCGAACCCGTCGAAACCGAATTCGGCCGCAAGCGCCGCATCAACCAGAACAGCTGCAACAAGGATTACTCCTGCGTGAAGGGCTTCTGCCCCAGCTTCGTCACCGTTGAAGGCGGGCAGTTGCGCAAGGCCAAAAAAGACCAGCGGCCCGACCCCAAATTGCTGCCTGCATTGCCCGAACCCAGCCTGCCGCTGGCCGAGCGCGCCTGGGGCATCGTGGTGGGTGGCGTCGGCGGCACGGGCGTCATCACCATCGGTTCTTTGCTGGGCATGGCCGCGCACCTGGAAGGCAAGGGCGTGGTCACGCAAGACGCGGGCGGCCTGGCGCAAAAGGGCGGCGCGACCTGGAGCCACATCCAGATCGCCAACCGGCCCGAGGCCATCTTCACGACCAAGGTCGACACGGCGCAGGCCGACCTGGTCATTGCTTGCGACAGCATCGTCGGCGCGATGAAATACACGCTGACCGTGATGCAGCAGGGCCGCACTTTCGTGGCACTGAACACGCACGGCACGCCAACGGCGGCCTTCGTGAAAAACCCCGACTGGCAGTTCCCCGGTGGCAACTGCGAAGCCGCTGTGCGCGACAGCGTGGGCGCCGCCTTGGTGGGCGCCTTCGACGCCGAACAGGTGGCGGTGGCCCTGCTGGGCGACAGCATCTACACCAACCCGCTGCTGCTGGGCTACGCCTGGCAGCAGGGCCGCATCCCGCTGGGCCACGCCGCGCTGATGCGCGCGATGGAGTTGAACGCGGTGCAGATCGACAACAACAAGCTGGCCTTCGAATGGGGCCGGCGCTGCGCGCACGACCTGGCGGCAGTGCAGGCGCTGTTCAAGGCACAAACGGTCATCCAGTTCGTCAAGAAACCGGGCCTGGCCGAGACCATCGCCACCCGCGTGGACTTCCTGACCGGCTACCAGGACGCGGCCTACGCGGCGCAGTACCAAGCCTTCGTCGAGCAGGTGCGCGCGCAGGAAAGCAAGCTGGGCACTGGCACTGGCACTGGCACCGCCTTGACCGAAGCCGTGGCGCGTTACCTGTTCAAGCTGATGGCCTACAAGGACGAGTACGAGGTGGCGCGCCTGCACACCGACCCGGCCTTCACGGCCAAGATTGCCGCGATGTTCGAGGGTGACTACAAGATCGTTCACCACCTGGCCCCGCCGCTGATTGCCAAGACCAACGGCAAGGGTGAATTGATCAAGCAACCGTTCGGCCCGTGGATGCGCAAGGCCTTCGGCGTGCTGGCCAAGATGAAAGGCCTGCGCGGCGGTGCGTTCGACTTCTTCGGCCGCAGCGCCGAACGCCAGACCGAGCGCGCGCTGATCAGCGAGTACCGCGCTTGCGTCGAAGAATTGCTGACGTCGCTGAATGCCGACAACCGTGCGCTGGCGGCCGAGATTGCGCGCATCCCCGAAGAGATACGCGGCTACGGTCACGTCAAGGAAAGGCATCTGAAGGCGGCGCGCGCCAAGTGGCAGGGTTTGATGCAGACCTGGCGCGCCGGGCCTGCGCGCGCGCAGCACGCGGCCTGAAGCAGCGGACGGGCGGTTTCGCAGCCGCTGATGTCGGCCATCAAATGGCTTGAATGGCGGCGGACTGCGCGGCTTCCATACTCCGGTGGCCATGAACACCGCCACCCTCACCAGCCGCTACAACGGCGTCGCCATCGCCCTGCACTGGCTGCTGGCGCTGCTCATCGTCGGCACTTTTTCTGTCGGTTTTTACATGAGCGACCTGCCGTTTTCGCCGATGCGGCTGAAGCTCTACAACTGGCACAAATGGGCGGGCGTGACCATCCTGGCGCTGTCGGCGCTGCGCCTGTTGTGGCGCTTGACGCACCGCCCGCCGGCTGACCCGCCCATGCCCAGGTGGCAACGGCTGGCCGCGCATGGCGCGCACTGGGCGCTGTACGCGCTGTTTTTCCTGGTGCCGCTGGCCGGCTGGGCATACAGCTCGGCTGCGGGCTTCCCCGTGGTGGTCTTCGGCGTGCTGCCGCTGCCCGATTTCGTGTCGCCCGACCGCGCCCTGGCTGCCGTGCTGAAAGAACGCCACGCCATGCTGGCCTTCGCGCTGGCGGCCGTGGTGGTGTTGCATGTGGCGGCCGCGCTCAAGCACCACTTCATCGACCGCGACGGCCTGATGGGCCGCATGCGCTGGTCTCGGCGTTGAACATCACACCATTGCGCACGACCTGCCACACAACATGACTCACGAAAGCCCGAAATGACATCCCGATCCTTGTTCACCCTGGCCTTAGTGGCCGCCCTGCTGGGCGCCGTCGCACAACCGGCTATGGCCCAAGCCAAGGCCGCCACGCTACAAACCACAGGCAGCGAGATCGCCTTCACCACCAAGCAGATGGGCGTGCCCGTCGAAGGCAAGTTCAGCAAGTTCAGCGCGCAGATTGCCTTGGACCCGAAGAAGCCCGAGACCGGCACCGTGGCCTTCACCATCGACACCGGCAGCGCCCGCTTCGGCAGCGCTGAACTGGACGCCGAAGTGCCCAAGGCCACCTGGCTGAACGTGCCCAAGTTTCCGCAAGCCAGCTTCCAGTCCAGCAGCGTGAAAGCGGCAGGACCGGGCAAATTTGAGGTGGCCGGCAAGCTGACCATCAAGGGCTTGGCGCAAAACGTGGTGGTACCGGTGCAGGTCACCCAAGCTGGCTCAGGCGCCGCGCTGACCAGCACCGCCACAGGCGCGTTCACGATCAAGCGCCTGGCCTTCAAGGTCGGCGAAAACGAATGGGCTGACACCTCGATGCTGGCCGACGACATCCAGATCCGCTTCAAGCTGACGCTGACCGGTCTGGCGCCACTCTGACCCTTTTTATTCCAGCGTTCTGCCCTCGATTTCCTTTCTTTCACGCCTCCCTCCGCTACAGGATTCCCCATGAACAAATTCGTCGTTGTCAGCGCCCTGATCGCTGTTTTCGCCAGTGCCCATGCCGAGCCGGCCACCTACGCCATCGACCCGACCCACACCTTCGCCAGCTTCGAGATCACGCACTTCGGCACCTCCACCTACCGCGGTCGTTTCGACAAGAAGGAAGGTAGCGTGCAGATCGACCGCGCGGCCAAGACGGGCAAGGTTGAAATCAGCATCGACGTGGCGTCCATCAGCACCGGCGTTGAAGCCCTGAACACGCATTTGAAGAACAAAGACTTTTTCAACACCGCCGAATTCCCGACCGCCAAATTCGTTGGCGACAAGTTTGTGTTCAACGGCGACAAGGTTGCCGAAGTCAGCGGCACGCTGACGATGATGGGCAAGACCAACCCGGTCACCTTGAAGGCCACCGGCTTCAATTGCTACGCCAACCCCATGCTCAAGCGCGAGGTCTGCGGCGGCGACTTCGAGACCACGCTGCTGCGCAGCCAATGGGGCATCACCACCTACATCGGCGCCGTGTTGCCCGACGCTGTTCGCCTGCTGGTGCAGGTTGAAGCCATCAAGCAGTAAGGCGGCGCTTGATGCAGCATCCGGGGCATGAACAAGTCCCCAATGCTGCTGGCCCTGGCCAGCGCGCTGACGCTACCGGCTGCAGCCGAGCCGCAAACTTACAGGCTGGACCCGACGCACAGCTTCGTGCATTTCGAGTTGCTGCACTTCGGCACGTCCACGATCCGAGGCCGCTTCGCGGCCATCGAAGGCGCCGTGGTCATCGACCCGAAGGCGCAGCGCGGCGAAATCAGCCTGCGCGTGCCCACGGCCAAGGTGAGCACCGGCGTGCCCATCTTCGATGCACGCATCCGCCAACCTGACTTGCTGGCCAGCGCCGAATATCCCGAAGCCTATTTCGTGGCCACGCGTTTCAGCTTCGAAGCTGACAGCGTCAACGAAGTGCGCGGCGAATTCACGTTGCGCGGCATCAGCCTACCGCTGAGCCTGCGCGCGCTGCGCTACAGCTGCCGGCCTGACACCGACACGGCAACGGGCATCACCACCGAAGTCTGCGGTGGCGACTTCGAAGGCGAGTTCAAGCGCAGCGATTTCGGCGCTACCTTCGGCCTGCCTTTTGTGGCCGACCGCGTGCGCCTGCAGGTTCAGGTGGAAGGCCGCCGCTGACGGCAGCCTTCCACCTTGGCCGCGCCTTCAGGCCGCGAACGAGCGCCCGAATGCGAACACCGAATTCGGCGCGTTGCAGCGCAGGGGCAGGCGCGTCACGTTGGACATCGGTGCCAGCGGCAAGGTGCGCTTGGGCAGGCGGGGTTCCACGGTTGCGCCACTGGCCAGTTGCTGGTCGAGCAGGCGCTGCATCGTGATGGTGGACAGGTGTGCAAGCATCACCGCGTCCAGCTCACGCCACAACTGGGTGGACAAGCCGTCGGCCAGCCCGGTGCGCGGCTCGCCTTCCTCGGCGTCATCCACAGCCGCCACGATCTCGGCCACGTTGATCTGCGCCGCTGGCCGGCCCAGCGTGTAGCCACCACCGGGCCCGCGCGTGCTCTCGACCACGCCGGCGCGACGCAGCCGGCTGAACATCTGCTCGAGGTAGGACAGGGATACCTGCTGGCGTTCGCTGATGGACAGCAGCGCGACCGGGCCGGCGCCTTCGCGCAGGGCCAGATCGAGTAGGGCATTGACAGCCAGGCGGCCTTTGGTGCTCATGCGCATTGAAATCTCCAAGTCGCCGGTTGAAAGGAGGCGACACGGGTGAATCTAATGAACGCGATACTTCGCGTAAATTCGAGCTTTGAGAAATTTCAGTTCGTATAAACCGCACTATTGCCACCACGCCGCATGAACTTCAAACACCTGCATTACTTCTGGGTCGCGGCCACGGCCGGCGGCATCGTCAAGGCTGGCGAACAGCTACACACATCGCCGCAAACACTGTCGGGCCAGATCAAGTTGCTCGAAGAGCGTCTGGGCCGCCAGCTCTTTCGCAAGCGTGGTCGGAACGTCGAGCTGACCGATGACGGCCGCGTGGCACTGCGCTATGCCGACGAGATCTTTGCGCTGGGCAGCGAAATGGAGAGCGCGATGCGCCAGCGCGGCAAGGGCAGCGACGGCACGGCGCAGGTGCTGGAATTCCGCGTCGGCATCGAAGACGCGTTGGCCAAGACGGTGGCCTACCGCCTGATCGAGCCGGCGCTGCAGCTGGCGCAGCCGGTGCGCCTGATCTGCAGCGAAGGCCAGTTCCCCGACCTGATGGCGCAACTGGCATTGCACCGGCTGGATCTGGTCATTGCCGACGAGCCACTGACCAGCCGCATCAGCGTGAAGGCCTTCAACCACAAGCTGGGCAGTTCGGGCATCAGCTTCCTGGCGGCACCGGCGCTGACCGCGCAGTTGAAGGGGCCGTTTCCACAAAACCTGAACGGCGCGCCGATGTTGGTGCCTGGCGGCAGTTCGTCGGTGCGGCCGCAGTTCGACGCCTGGCTGACGCGCCACCAGTTGACGCCGCGCGTCGTCGGCGAGTTCACCGACAGCGCACTGATGCAGGCCTTCGGTCGCCAGGGTGCCGGCGTGTTCCTGGCGCCCACGGTGGTGGAAGACGAAATCACCACCGAGTTCGGCGTGCAGTGCGTGGGCCGCAGCACCGAAATGGCCGACGATTTTTACGCCATCAGCGTGGAAAGGCGCATCACCCACCCCGGTGTGGCCGCCATCACACAGGCCGCGCGCAGCGCCTTGTTCAACGCTGCGGCCGGCGGCGACACGGCGCCCGCCGACGCACGCATTCAACCCGGCAATTCGTAGCGCGTGCTGGGGCCCTTGCCCCGCTGCACCAGCAAGGCCCGCTCAACCAGCAGCCCCAGGTGCTTGGACGCGGTGGCCGGCGCCACGCCGCACAGCCCGCCGTAGCCGCTTTTGTTGATGGCACCGTCGCGCAGCAAATGGGCGACCAGCGCAGCGCGGCGGGTGTCGTCCACCAGGTCGGCGGCGGCCTGCTTCCACACGGCCGCCAGTTGCTGTTCACGCGTCAGTTCTCGGGCGAAGGTCTGCTGCAGTTCGGCGAACTCGGCGGTGAACCGCGCCTGCAGACCGTGCTTGTCGATCAAGGCGCGGGCGGCTTCGCGTTCCTTGGTCGAGATGGCCAGGTAGGCGTGGGCCACGGCGAGGTGAGCGCGGGCGTGGGTTTCAGGGTCGCCGGGCACCGACAACAACAATCGCTGGCGGTGGACCTCGGCCATGTCGTCGAAGTGCACCGCGTCTTCGCCCGGCAGCAGGCGGTTGCCGTCTTCGGGCGCGTTGCGGTGACCCAGGATCTCGGTCTTCAGGCCGCGCACCGAATCGACGACGTTGCGGATGCTTTCCGAACCGGTGGCGGCCAGCACCTCGGCCACGTAGGCGTCGCCCGTGCATTCGTCTTCGGCAGCGCCCTGGTCACGGAAACGCGCGTAGTGGGCCTCGGCCAGGTTGTAGCGCGAGCGGAAGGCGTGCAGGCGCAGGTCACAGGCCAGGCTGATGTCCAGCGCCCGGCCGTACTGCGCGATGGCCGCGCCGAAGTCGGCCGCCCAGAAACGCATCGCGCCGATGTTCAGGTGGGCGCCCACCACCACCGCCGGCTCCGCCTGACCTGCACGGGCAGCGTCGAGGATGCGTTGCGCATAGGCCAGCGCACGTTCGTGGTCACCACGGGCAGCCAGATCGAAGGCGATGTTCAGGCAGGCCGCCAGCACCGAGCGCTGATCACCCAGGCGCTCGAAGATATTCAGCGCGCGGAAGCGGTGCTCCAGCGCAAGTGCGAGGTCGCCCGAGCGGCTCCAGTACTCGCCCCACACCTGTTCCAGCATGCCCAACACCTCGTCGGGCACGGGGAACTGCAGCCTCAGCGCCTGGGCGCGGTCCAGCACGGCCTTGCTGCGCGCGTCGTTGCGCAGCAGGTACAGCCAGGCCAGGCGTGCATAGGTGGTGACGAAGTGCGCCAGGGCCTGCGCATCACCTTGCGCGTCACCCTGCTCGGGACCCAGATCGCGCAGGAAGTCGGCGCTATCCTGGTAGCAGGCGAAAGCGCGGTCGGCATCGCGCGGCTCGTGGTACTTGCCCAAGGCGCTGTGGGTGATGCCCAGCAGCAGCGGGTCGTGTGCAGCCTGCGCCACCTGACGCGCCTGCTCCAGCGCACGCAGTTCGCGGTCGGCCGCATTGCGCGTGCGCGCCAGCGTTGCCCGTGCCAGGTTCAGATCGACCAGCAGACGCGGGCTCAGCGCCGTGGCGGCCACCCGCTCGATCAGGGCATCGGTCTCGGGTTCGACGGCCAGCGCGGCGGCGTGGCGCAACAACGTCTGGACGAAGGCTGCGGCATCCGCGCCCTGCCACGCATGCCACAGCGCCGAGACTGGATCGACTGCCGCTTCGGCTACCGCAATCTGGCCTTGATGCCAAGCCAGCCGCGCGGTGGCATCAGACGGCTCAGTCACCCGGTCGCGCAACAAAGACTCACGCAGCGACTCACGCAGCGACAGGCGCAAGGCTGCTGATTGCGCACCTGCGGCCCAGGTCACGGCCATCGCGTGACGGGCGCGTTCCAGCGTGCGGTAGAGCGTGCTCGGACCCACGCCCCACAGCCCACACAGGTTGTCCAGCGCGGCTTCACCACTGCGGCGTCGGTACACGCGGGGGAAGTCGGGCACCGCGATGTAGCCGGCATGGCAGGCCATCGCCAGCATGGGGCGCCAACTGGTCAGTTGCAGCCAGGCGGGCTCGGTGATGTGGCTGTAGCCGGGGTCGGCGTCGGGCCGCAACTGCGTCACCAGCCAGCGCAACAACCAGGCCGCCAGCTGCGGTTGGTCATCGGCGTTCCCAGCGACGCCGGCCGTGCCCGCCAAGGTACGCTGGTAGGGGCGCAGCAACCACCGCGCGGCGAGCGGACGCTCGCGAACCAGCTCGTCCAAGGCACCCACGCGCTGGGCTTGCAAAGCGGCGTCGAGCAGCGCTTCCACCAGCGACAAGCGACCGGGCTGACCATCGCTGGGCAAGGCGGCTGGTGGCTCGGTGGCGGTGGGCGCGCTCATGGCTGTCGGCAGGAGCCCGGCCTTGGAGCGCGGGACTTTGGGGTGGCGCACTTTAAGCGACTGTGCTGTCATTACCGGTTGCCAGCAGCCAGGCGGGTCCTGGAACGTCGCCACCAGGCTGGGCGCAAACCGACACCCCACCGGAGAAGGATTTCATGGCCCTCTTGCCTACGTTACCTACGTTGCCTACGCTAATGCCGCTCGCCCGGCCTGTCGCCCGCGCCCGGTCGAGTGCCCGTGCCGTTACTGCGGCCCGCGCCGACGACAGCGTCGTCTTCGCGGTCTACGCGCCTTTCGGTTCCGACCCCACACTGGGCCGCTATCCGGCCGACACACAGGCCGCCATCGCCAAGCAGGCGCTGGTGCGCGCGCTGCAAGCCGTGGCCGCCGAAGGCGCGCATGTCAGTGCGCTGATCGACCTGTACGAAGACGATAGCTGGCTGGTCGAAATTCCCGCCGGCCAGCCCAAGGCGATGACGATCACCTCGGCCTGGAAGCAGGACATGAGCGCGCCGCAAGCCTTGGCCGGCTTTTTGCGCCGCACGCAGCAGCGCTTCCCGTGTTCGACGGTGGTGCTGGCCATCGAAGGCCACGGCGGCGGCTTTGTGCCTGACATCGACCCGCTGCGCATCACGCCGCGCAGCAGCACCACCTGGGGCAGCCCGCCAGCCGTCAATCACGCGCGCTGGGTGAAGACCGAAGGGCAGACGCGCGTCGAACCGGAAGCCGGGTCGCCAGCCCTGCCCTTGACGTCGCCCGAGCTGCCGCTGACCTCGCCTGAACTGCCCGCCTCACGCCTGCCGATGTCCACCTGGGCCCTTGGCGAAGCCCTGCGCAGCGCCATCAAGAGCGGCGTGCCGAAGCCGGCCGTCATCCACTTCAACAACTGCTTCAACGCCAGCTTCGAGTTGCTGCACACGGTCGCACCCTACGCCGACGTGGCCACGGCCTACGCCAACTACGACTTCTTCACTGCCGGTGCGGCCTACCCGGCGGTCTTCAAGCGCTTGCGCTTGGCCGGTTCAGCCACCCGGTTGCAGCTGGGGCAGTGGTTCGCGGCCGAGAACGGCGCGCTGCTGAAGGCCAAGAAGAACCACCCGACGGTGGGTGCCACGGTGGCGCTGGCCACTTTCCGAACCCGGATGGCGGCGGCGCTGGACGGCCTGGCCAGCGCGCTGCTCAAGGCGCTGCAGACAGCCAACAACCGCGCCGACGTTGTGGGCCGCATCAAGCTGGCCGCCACGCAGGCGCAGCACTTCGACACCGACGCCGACAACAAGTTGCAGGTGCCCGACCAGTTCATCGATCTGGGCAGCTTCGCGGTGCGCCTGCAAACCGCCTTCGCCGGCGGGCTGGTGCCTGCGGCCGCCGCCGCGCTGCAGACCACGCTGGCCGGCACATGGCAGTACGGCGATTGGGACCGCCCGTGGATGGACGAGACCCAGATCTGGGACTTCCGCAACACCACGCTCGGGCTGAACATCTTTTTCCCGGACCCCGACCTGCGCGGCGTCTGGGATTGGCGCTCGCCCTACTACCTGAGCGGCAGCGTGGACGCGACCCAGCCGCCCGCACAGCGCCACGTCATCGACTTCCTGAAGGACGCCGGCACAGCCCTGCCCGTCAACCGGCCGCGCTGGGTGGCCTTCATCGTCGAGTACCACCGGGGCGTGCCACTGGTCGGTTTTCTGCCCGCGCTGGCCCCGCTCTTCCCGCTGTTCAACGCCAGCTTCAAGCCCCGCTTGCCTCACCCTGGCGAGGGCAACCCAGGCACAACGGGCACTGGCGCGACGGGCCAGACAGGAAAAGGTCGCTAGCAGGCGCTTACTTTTCGGCAAATTCTGTTGCCACCAGTCCAGCCCCCGCGCCACCCGGCCCGGGGGCTTTTTCGTGGCCGGACCTATCGGGGTGTTGCCGCCGCATCGTCTGCCTATCGTCTGCCTATCGTCTTTTTCGGACGCCGCAGCCGCGTCGCAATGCAAAGCGGTCGCCGCTGAAATGACCTCCATGCCATCACCCGACGGGTGCTGGCCCTGCAACGGAGCTCACCATGAAGAACAGCACCCTGAACCACGCCTTTGCCGCATCGGCATTCCCCGGCTTCGCCTTGCCCACCTCGGCGCTGGACGAACAAGACCTGATGGACCAACTGAGCCAGGCCGAACGCGCCGATTGGCTGCTGCTGCGCCTGGTGGGCTGCACGGCGCTGGCCACGCTGCTGCTGGCGGTGGCGATCAGCCTGGGCCACTGAGGCGCCCTGTCGTGCGGTCGCGCAGCCTGTCAGACCCAGGCGGCGCTGCATCGAAAGGCGCTGGCAGGGCGACCCTGCATGGCTACAGTGCAAAGCATCCGCACTGTCCAGCCCTGCCCTGCACCCATGACCACGCCCAGCTCTGCACCGAATTCCGGCTCTGCCTCTGCCCAGGACTGGTTCACGCGTTGGGAACGCTTCGCGGCCGGTGCCGTGCGTGCTTTTCACGCCTACGCCAACTGGCTGGTCGGCATCAGCTGGCGCCGCTTCATCGTGCTGGCGCTGGGCCTGGTCGTGGTGGTGGCCGTGGTCCACGACGACCCGCCCTTCACCTGGCGTGTCACGGAGCAGGTCCAGGTCCCTGTGAAGCCCCGTGTGTCGATGCAGCCCAGGGCGCCGCGCGCAACCCCGGCGCCCACCGCGCCGACTGCGCCGAAAGCCCCGGGCGGGACCGTCAGCATCGAAAGCCCTGGCAAGGGCGAGGGCGTGGACATCAGCATCGGCCGTGACGGCATCCACATCACTCCCAAGGCCAGCGCGGCTTCTGCGGCCTCAGTCGCGCCATCGGCTTCCGCAGCCGGCAGCGACGGTGTCCGGATCACCCTGCCGCCGGGTGTGGCCAGCGAGGCCGTGCGTGAAGCTGTCGCCGAAGCGAAGCGGCAAATCGAAGACAGCGTGCGCACCGCCCGCGCCGACGCCGAGGAGGCCATGCGCGACGCCGAATCAGCCCGCCAGGACGCCCAGGCCGCCATCGACGAGCTGAACCGCGAACAGGAAACCGTGCGCACCACCCAGCGCACCCGGCGCGTGGGCATCGGTGACTTCATGATGCAGTTCACCATCCTCTGGGTGCTGGCCTCGGCGGTGCTGAAGTACACCTACAAAGGCCGCATGCAGGCCGAGGTGAAGGCCGCGCAGGCCACCGAAACCGCAGAGGCCGAGTCGCTGAAGCGCCAGGTCGTTGAAGCGCGGATGGCGGCGATGCAGGCGCAGGTGGAGCCGCACTTCCTGTTCAACACGCTGGCAAGCATCGACCACCTGATCGAGACCGACCCGCCGCGTGCCAGCCAGATGCAGAAGAACCTCATCGCGCTGCTGCGGGCCAGCATGCCGACGATGCGCGAGGCCAACGGCGGCAGCAATGGAAGTAGCGGCGGTGTGCGCGACCT
>JBBQAI010000115.1:0-14675 GCA_038316205.1 Burkholderiales bacterium | reverse complement strand
CTGTTCCTGCAGGCCGGCCAACAGGGCGTCCACGGCCGTGCCGCCGTCCATCGTCTGGTTGCACAGCAGCACCAGGTCGCAGCCGGCGTTCAGCGCCAAGGCGGCAGCCTCGGAGTAGCTCAAGTCGGCGCCTGCCAGATGCCGCGCACCTTCCATGCTCAGGTCATCGCTGAAGATGGCGCCGGTGAAGCCGAACTGGCCGCGCAAGATCTCCTTTAGCCAACGTTCGGAAAAACCGGCGGGATGGCTGTCCACCTTGGGGTAGATCACGTGAGCCGGCATCACTGCGGTCAGCGTGCTGCTGAGCCACTCGTAGGGCTTGGCGTCGTCGGCCAGGATGGCCTTCAGGCTGCGCTTGTCCACCGGCACCGACACATGGCTGTCGGCCTTCACGAAGCCATGCCCCGGGAAGTGCTTGCCGCAGTGCGCCATGCCGGCGCGCAACAGGCCGTGGATGACGCTCTGCGCCAGCATCGTGGTCACGCGCGCGTCGCGGTGGAAGGCGCGTTCCCCGATGACGGTGCTGCCGCCGTGGTCCAGGTCCAGCACCGGCGCGAAGCTCAAGTCAACGCCGCAGGCGCGCAGTTCGCTGGCCAGCACAAAGCCCAGCGCGGTGGCGCTGTCGGTGGCGGTCAGCGGGTCGCGCATCCACTGTTCGCCCAGCACGCGCATCGCCGGCAAGGCGGTGAACCCGTCGGTGCGAAAGCGCTGCACGCGGCCGCCTTCGTGGTCCACGCAGATCGGCAGGTCGGGCCGCAGTTTCTTGATCGAAGCGGTCAGCTCGGTCAGTTGCAGGCGGCTTTCGAAATTGCGCGCGAACAGGATCAGGCCGCCGGTCAGCGGGTGCTTGATGCGCTTCTTGTCGGCGGCGGTCAGCACCGTGCCGGCGATGTCGAGCACGACGGGGGAATGGGTGGTCATGGCAATACCGCTTTCTTTTCGACGACGACGAAAGAGGCCGCGTAGTCGGTCTCGTCGGTGAGGGTGACATGGCCGACCCAGCCTTGCGCTTCGAACCACGCGGCCAGTTCGCCCGACAGGCGCAGCACAGGCTTGCCGCTGGGCTCGTTCAAGATCTCGCAGGCCCGCCAAGTCATGGGGCTGCGTATGCCCAGGCCAATGGCTTTGGAGAAGGCTTCCTTGGCCGAAAAACGCGTGGCCAGGTAGCGGACGCCGCGGGCCTCGACACGGGCTCGACGGGCGTGGAAAACCTGCAACTCGCTCGGGCCCAGCACGCGTTCAGGAAAGCGCTCGCCGCGCCGTTCCAATGTGCTGGTGATGCGGCGGATGTCGCAAACATCGGTGCCGATGCCGACGATCATGCTGAGGTGCCGCCGGGTTCGTTGGCATGCCCCAGCCGGATGGCGCGCAGGTAGGCGCGCACGGTCTCGGGCAGCCCCAGTTCCAGCGCGTCGGCGATCAGCGCGTGGCCGATGGAAACTTCGAGCACACCCGAGACGGCGAGCAGAAAATCGGGTAGGTTGTCGCGGTTCAGATCGTGGCCCGCGTTGACGCCCATGCCGTGGGCTTGCGCGGCCACAGCAGCCGCTGCAAAGCGTTCGAGTTGGGCGCCCTGCCCTGCCAGTCCGAAGGCTGCGGCATAGGGCTCGGTGTACAGCTCGACGCGGTCAGCGCCCACCGCGCGAGCCAGCGCCATCACCTCGGGCTGCGGGTCCATGAACAGGCTGACGCGCACACCCAGCGCGTGGCATTCGGCGATCAGCGGGCGCAGGCGTTCGCCATCTGCCGCCAAGTCCCAGCCGTGGTCGCTGGTGAACTGGTCTTCGCTGTCGGGCACGAAGGTCGCCTGCTGCGGCCTCACCGTGCGGATGTAGCCCATCAGGTTCTGGTACGGATTGCCTTCGATGTTGTATTCGGCCTGCGGCCAGTCGCGCAACAAGGCGGCGATGTCGTGCACGTCTTGCGGGCGGATGTGGCGTTCGTCAGGTCGCGGGTGCACGGTGATGCCGTCTGCCCCCGCCTGCAGGCACAGCGTGGCCGCCTTCACGACGCTGGGAATGCCCAAGTGGCGCGCGTTGCGCAACTGGGCGACCTTGTTGACGTTGACCGACAGGGCGGTCAGGTGGCGCTCGGCGTCGGGGGCGATCAGGGGGTTCATGGGCTGTCGGGTGGTTGGGGGGCCAGTCGTTGCACACCCTGCCAGACCTGTCGGGTGCGCAGTGGCGCGGGGCCCAGATGATAGTGAAGCAGCGTGCGCAAAGGCACGCGCAAGGCGGCGGCTTCGGGCGCGCAGATGGCACGCAGCGCCGCGGTGCTGCCATGCGCGAGTGCGGCCTCCAGCGCCACCCAGGCGCGGCCGCGCGGGCCGGTGCTGGCGGGTGCGATGCCAGCCTCGGCCTGCAGCGTGTAGCGCTGCTCGTGCAGCAGGCTTTCGGCGGTCAGCGTCACTCTGTTCAGTTCGGGCAGCCAGCACAGTTCGCGCAGCAGCACCAGTTCGAAGGCGCGCAGCGTGGCCGCTTCGTCAGCCTCGGTGGCCAATGCGGCCAGGGTGTCGGCGTAAGCGTCGAACAACGCAGGGTGCGGGTCTTGCCGGGCCAGCAGCTTCATCAACAACTCATTGAGGTAGAAGCCCGAAAACATCGCCGCTGCTGCCAGCAACGGTTGCCCGCCGGCCCATTCGGCACTGCGCAGCACATGCACTTCGTTTTCCGCGTCGGCCGGCGTCTTGCCCAGCAGGGCGTGCAGCGGCTGAAAGGGCAGCAGCACGGGCCGCAACTGCGAGGTCGGGCGCTTGGCGCCCTTGGCGATCACCACCACACGGCCTTGTGCGCGGGTGTAGAGGTCGACGATCAGGCTGGTTTCGCTCCAGTCGTAGCGGTGCAGAACGTAGCTGAGTAGCGGGGTGCTGGATCTACTCGTAGCCATATGAACGGAGGTGGGCTTCGTCGTCAGCCCAACCCGAACGCACCTTGACCCAGATCTCGATGAAAACCTTGGCGTCCCACAGGCGCTCCAGGTCTTGCCGGGTCTCGCTGCCGATGCGCTTCAGGCGTTCGCCGCCCTCGCCGATGATCATGCCCTTGTGGGCGTCGCGCTCGACCACGATGGTCGCCCCGATGCGCCGCAGATTGCCTTCTTCGACGAAGCTGTCGATGACCACGGTGGCGTTGTAGGGCAGCTCGTCGCCGGTCAGGCGGAAGAGCTTTTCACGCACAAGTTCGCCAGCCAGAAAGCGTTCGCTGCGGTCGGTCAGCGCGTCTTCTTCGTAGAGCCACGGCTGCTCGGGCAAATAGGGCTGCACGATGTTCAAGAGACGCGCCACATCGGCCTCGCGCGTGGCCGACATGGGCACGAATTCGGCGAAGGCGTGGCGCGCCTGCATCTGCTGCAACCAGGGCAGCACGTCTTGCCGGCGCTGCAACTCGTCCAGCTTGTTGGCGATCAGCAAGGCCGGCTTGCCGGGCGGCAGCAGGCCCAACACCTTGGCGTCGGGCGCGCCGAACTTGCCGGCTTCGACGACAAACAGCACCACGTCCACATCGCCCAGCGACGACAGCACGGTACGGTTCAGCGTGCGGTTCAGCGCGGTGCCGTGCTTGGTCTGGAAACCCGGCGTGTCGACGAAGACGAACTGCGAAAGGCCTTCGCTGCGGATGCCGGTGATGCGGTGGCGCGTGGTCTGCGCCTTGTTGCTGGTGATGCTGATCTTCTGCCCCACCAGCGCATTCAGCAGCGTGCTCTTGCCGACGTTGGGGCGGCCGACGATCGCCACCAGGCCGCAGCGTTTCGGCGTCTCTGAAGCGGATTCAGTGGCGGTCGCGGGCGCGATAACGGGCATGGCGTCAGGCGTGTTTTCCGGCTTGTTCTCAGGGGTGTCGTTCACAGGGCTCGTTTCATGATCTCAGCGGGCCACCGGGCTGGTCCTTGGTTTTCAGGTTGGCCAGCAGCCGGCGGGCAGCTTCCTGTTCGGCCACGCGGCGCGAACGGCCTTCACCACGTTCGGCCAAGCCCAGCGTGGGCACGGCACATTCCACTTCAAAGGTCTGCGCGTGCGCCTGCCCGCGCGTGGCGGTGATGCGGTAGATCGGCACCGGCACGCGTCGCGCCTGCAACCATTCCTGCAATTCGGTCTTGGCGTCCTTGCCCCAGCTTTCCGCCTCGGTGGCCGAGATGACCTCGCCGAAAAGGCGCTGCACCACGGCATGCGCCGCTTCGTAGCCGCCTTCGAGAAAGACCGCGCCGATCAGCGCTTCCACCGCATCGGCCAAGATGGATGGCCGCTGCGCGCCGCCGCCACGCGCCTCGCCCTCGGACAGGCGCATCACCTCGGGCAGGCCCAGCGTCAAGGCCACGCGGTGCAGGCTGTCTTCGCGCACCAGGTGAGCCCGCACGCGGGTCAAATCGCCTTCGTCGCTGTCGGCATGGCGTTCATACAGCAAGCGCGAAACGGTCAGGCTCAAGACGGCGTCGCCCAGGAATTCCAGCCGCTCGTTGTGCTCAGCGCCCCAACTGCGGTGGGTCAACGCGCGGCGCAGCAATTCGGCGCGGGTGTAGCGGTAACCCAGGCGCTCTTGCAGCGCCTGCAGTGCGAGGGCTGAACCGCTCTCCATGGCGGCTATTTCGAGCGGCCCTCGTACTTGATCAGCAAGTACACGGGGCCCATGATCGGCACCAACTTGTCGTAGGCATAGCCGATCACGACCTTGTCGTTTTCTTTGGTGATGACCAAGTCCTTGCTGGTGATGGACGAGATCGAATACTCCAACTCCTTCTGGCGGTCGAAGGCCTGGCGCACCTCGGCCACCGTCGTTGGCTGGGCTGCAGCTATTTTCTCGACGGCCTTCTGGATGGTGTAGTACTCGTTGAGCGTGGGCAGCGTGCGGATCATCAGGTAGGCACTGAAGCCGACCAGAAAGGCCCAGAACACCAGGCCGAACAAGGTCACGCCACGCTGCTGCGAGCGCGCGTTGCGCTGAATCATTGTCACGGTCACGGCTGCTGTCTCCTGCCTTCAGTCTGGCGCATCACTTGAACGGGCCGATGCGCCCCAGGTTGCCGAAGTTCATCCACACGAAGAAGGCCCGGCCAACGATGTTTTCATCGGGCACAAAACCCCAGTAGCGGGAATCTTCGGAGTTGTCGCGGTTGTCACCCATCATGAAGTAATGCCCGGGCGGCACTTTGCAGACCACACCTTCGGGACTGTAGGTGCAGTTCTCGAGGTTCGGAAAATTGGTCTTGGGCCGGAAGTAGGTCGAGCGGCGCAGATCCACGCGGATCTTGTGCTCTTGGTCGCCGAACTTCTCGGTGTACATCGGCGAATAGCTCATGCTGTCTTCGTCGTAGTGCTCACCTTGGGCCACCGTGGGCACCAGTTGGCCGTTGATCGTCAGCTTCTGACCCAGGTAAGCGACCTCGTCACCGGGCAGCCCGACGACGCGTTTGATGTAGTCCAGCCGGGGGTCGACCGGGTAGCGGAAAACCATCACGTCGCCGCGCGCGACCGGGTGGTTGTCGATGATCTTCTTGTTGATCACCGGCAGGCGCACGCCGTAGTGGAATTTACTGACCAGGATGAGGTCGCCGACCAACAACGTGGGCACCATCGAACCCGAGGGAATCTTGAAAGGCTCGAACAGGAAACTGCGCAGCAGAAAGACGATCAAGATGACCGGGAACAGCCCGGCCGTCCAGTCCAGCCACCAGGGCTGCATCAGCAGCTTGCCCTTGGCCTCTTCGATGTCGCCATCGACGCGGGCGATGCCCTGCTTGGACAGCAGCGCGCGGCGTGCAGCGTCTTGCTGTTCCAAGTTGATGGCGGCGGCCATGCGCCTGGGCTGGAAGACAAAGCGCTCGGCCAGCCAGAAGCACAGCGTCACCATCGTCAACATGAACAGCAGCAACGAAAAGTTGCCGCTCCACATGCCGAGAAACCAACCGCCGAGGTAGACGATCAGGGCGCCGTAGAGGGCGGCGGTCAGGGTAGCCATGGGCATGAGTTGGTCAATCGTCCACTTGCAGGATGGCCAGGAACGCTTCCTGCGGCACTTCAACCGTACCGATTTGCTTCATGCGTTTCTTGCCGGCCTTTTGTTTTTCGAGCAGCTTCTTCTTGCGGCTGATGTCACCGCCGTAGCATTTTGCCAGCACGTTCTTGCGCAGGGCCTTGATGTCTTCGCGGGCGATGATGTTCGCGCCGATGGAGGCCTGGATGGCCACGTCGTACATCTGGCGCGGGATCTGCTGGCGCATCTTGGCCGCCACCGCGCGGCCCCGGTACACGCTCTGCACGCGGTGCACGATGATCGAAAGCGCATCGACGCGGTCGCCGTTGATCATCAGGTCGACCTTGACGACATCGGCCGCGCGGTATTCCTTGAACTCGTAGTCCATGCTGGCGTAGCCGCGCGATACGCTTTTCAGCTTGTCGAAGAAGTCGAGCACGATCTCGGCCAGCGGCAGCTCGTAGGTCAGCATCACCTGACGGCCGTGGTAGGCCATGTTGATCTGCGTGCCACGCTTGGCGTTGGCCAGTGTCATCACGGGGCCCACGCTGTCTTGCGGCATGTAGAGGTGCACCGTGACGATGGGCTCGCGGATCTCGCGGATGCGCCCCAGGTCCGGCATCTTGCTGGGGTTCTCCACGGTGAGCACCGTGCCGTCGTTGAGTTCGACCTCGTAGACCACGCTGGGCGCGGTCGTGATCAGGTCCTGGTCGAACTCGCGCTCCAGGCGTTCCTGCACGATTTCCATATGCAGCAAACCCAGGAAACCACAGCGGAAACCAAAGCCCAGCGCCTGACTCACTTCGGGCTCATAACGCAGCGACGAATCGTTCAGCTTGAGCTTTTCCAGTGCGTCACGCAGTTGGTCGTATTCGCTGGCCTCGGTGGGATACAGCCCCGCGAAGACTTGAGGCTGGATTTCCTTGAAGCCGGGCAAGGCTTGCAGCGCCGGGCCGGCGTTGTTGGGCAGCTTCTTGTCCACCGTCACGGTGTCGCCCACCTTGGCGGCTTGCAGTTCCTTGATGCCGCAGATGATGAAGCCCACCTCACCGGCCTTCAGTGCTTCGCGCTGCACGGTCTTGGGGGTGAAAACGCCCATCTGCTCGATGCCGTACACCGAATTGGTGGCCATCATCCGGATGCGCTCGCCCTTCCTCAGGATGCCGTCCACCACGCGCACCAGCATCACGACGCCGACGTAATTGTCGAACCAGCTGTCGACGATCATCGCCCGCGGCGGGCCGTCGGGGTTGCCCCGCGGCGGTGGCATGCGTGCGATGACGGCTTCCAGGATGTCGTCCAGGCCCATGCCAGTCTTGGCCGAACACGGAATGGCGTCGTCGGCGTCGATGCCGATCACGTCCTCGATCTCGCTCTTGGCGTTCTCGGGGTCGGCGTTCGGCAGGTCCATCTTGTTCAGCACCGGCACCACGGTCACGCCGAGGTCGAGCGCCGTGTAGCAGTTGGCCACCGTCTGCGCTTCCACGCCTTGCGATGCATCCACCACGAGCAACGCGCCTTCGCAGGCGCTCAGGCTGCGGCTGACTTCATACGAGAAGTCCACATGCCCCGGCGTGTCGATCAGATTGAGCTGGTAGACCTGTCCGTCGCGCGCCTTGTATTCCAGCGCGGCGGTCTGCGCCTTGATGGTGATGCCGCGCTCGCGCTCGATGTCCATCGAGTCGAGCACCTGCGCTTCCATTTCGCGGTCTGACAGGCCACCGCACCGCTGAATGATGCGATCGGCCAACGTGCTTTTGCCGTGGTCGATGTGGGCAATGATGGAAAAGTTTCGGATGTGATTCATGGACTTCGGTGCATGCTTTGCGCGAACGGCAAAGCGGCGCAAACCGCTTCAGCACAAGTTCACTTTGCGCAGCAAAGTAAAGATCGAATTTGTGGCATTCGGCGCCGTGCTGAAGCTAAAAAAAAGGCGCGTCAAATGTGGTGACGCGCCTTCCAACAGAACGTTTGGCAACTGCTTGTTGGGGCCCCATTGTAGCCAGAACGATCAACCGGAAACCCGCGTCATTGCTGGAGTTCCGGCCGTTGCAGCGATCCGACAACCAAACTTGTCCACAAGTCATCAACAGGCTTGTGGACAAACTGTGCAGGCCGGCTGGCTGCGGTCTTTGGGCCCCTGAAGCGCTTAAATCAGGCGTTGAAAGAGAACATTCTAAACGGCCAATGCGTTAATCACAGACCGCAGCCAATTGAAGTGAAAGGTCACTAACTTAAGCGAATGTCTGGGCAGGAAACATACCTCAATTAAAATCATATATGATTTCATCATATGAAAAGACCCGGCGCCTGAGTCAGGTAGCTGCCGGGTCTGACCGCAGTGCATCGGTCGGCCACTGAGCCTCAGCGGCCGGGGCGAATGACGATGTAGTTGGTCCAGTCGCCGCGCCGCACCAGCAGCGTCACGGTCTTGGCCTTTTCGGCCCTGCCGGCCACGGCCGCGAACTGCTTGCCGTCGATGACCTCGGTGTTGTCGATGGACAGGATCACATCGCCTTCGCGCACACCGGCCCGGGCGGCGGCACCGTCTGCCGTGTCGACCTTCACACCGCCGCGCACGCGCAACTCTTTCTTCTGCGCGTCGGCGAGGTCGGACACCGTGATGCCCAGCACGCTCTTGGCCGGCGCCGGTGCACTGCCGGGCTCGGCAGCGGCGCGTCTGACAGGCTTCTCGGGCTCGAACTCGACCACGGTCACGACCATGTCTTTGGTCGCACCGCGGCGGAACAATTGCAGCGCAGCCTTGGCACCGGGCTTGATGCTGCCGACAAGGCGCGGCAGGTCTGCCGATTTCTCGACCGCCTTGCCGTCCACCTTCAACAGGATGTCGCCGGCCTCGACGCCCGCCTTGTCGGCCGGGCCGTCTTTTTCGACGCTGGTAACCAGCGCACCACGCGGCGTACCCAGGCCGATGGACTCGGCCACTTCTTTGCTGACCTGCGAAATGCCCACGCCGATACGGCCTCGGACCACACGGCCATTGGCGCGCAACTGCTCGGCAACGCGCGTGGCCTCGTCAATGGGGATGGCGAAGCTGATGCCCATGTAGCCGCCTGAGCGGCTGTAGATCTGCGAGTTGATGCCCACCACTTCGCCACGCAGGTTGATCAGCGGGCCGCCCGAGTTGCCCGGGTTGATGGCCACGTCGGTCTGGATCAGCGGCAGGTAGCTGTCGCCGGTATCGCGCTGCTTGGCGCTGACGATGCCGGCGGTGACGGTGTTGTCCAGATCGAAGGGCGAGCCGATGGCCATCACCCATTCGCCCACTTTCAGGCGGTTCACGTCGCCGATCTTCACAAAGGGCAAGCCCGTTGCTTCGACCTTCACCACGGCCACGTCGCTGCGCTTGTCGGCGCCGACGATGCGGGCCTTGAACTCGCGCTTGTCGGTCAAACGCACGGTGACCTCCTCAGCGCCGTCAACCACGTGCGCGTTGGTCATGATGTAGCCGTCGGCGCTGAGGATGAAGCCGGAACCAACGCCACGCTGTTGCGGCTCTTCGTCGTTGCGCGGCGCCTGGCGCGGGTTGGGCCGGTTGGGCATGGGGATGCCAAAGCGCCGGAACAGCTCTTCGATGTTGGGGTCGCCGTCGCCGTTGGCGCCGGCCACGGTGCGCTTTTCGGTGGTGCGGATGTTGACCACCGACGGCCCCACGCGGTCCACCAGTTCGGTGAAATCAGGCAGTTGGAGCGTCGGTGCCGCCTGGGCGTGGCTGAGGCCTGGCGGCAGTGCCGTCAGGCTCAGCAGGCAGACCGCCGTGGTCACCGCCATGCGACCGTGCCAGGTGCGGATGGAGGTTGGGCGAAGAGCATTCATGCGGTGTATATCCTGGAACGAGACGACAGATTGGAACCGGAGACGGGCGGTGTCGGCGTTGAAAGGCCATTCGTCCGGCCCGGCGCGAGATGTCTGGCAGGTGTGGGCGCTGGCGCCCCAGCTCAAGGCCGACGCCGCTCGAGCGCCAGCGCGAACAGTTTGAGCGTGGCCAGCGGCACGTCACCCACCGCCGTCAACCAATGCTCGCCGCGCCGCTGCGTCAGCATGGCCGTGGCGCCGTGCTGGGCCTGCATCTGCATCTCGCTGCGGTGGCGCTGCGGCTTGTAGCTTTCCACGAAGAGCGACACATGGGTCAGCCCGTCGCTGAAAACGGCTTGCAGCACGGGCTCGCCGTCGCCGCTGGCCTCCATGCCACGGCGCACACTGCCGGCCAGTTTGAAGCCGGCCACCGGGTTGGCCAGCGCCCAACCCTCGCTGTCCAGGCTGCTGCGCTGCTGCTGGGGTTTGATGACCCGCCAGCCGCTCTGCTTGCCCAGGTTCTGCATGGCCTGCGCGACCGCTTCAGGCTGCGGCTTGATGCCGACGGCGACTTCGGAAAAGGCTGTCGATTCCAGCACCGCGCGCAGCGCTGGCGCAACCACTGTGGCGCCCGCTGCGGGCGCGCCCAACAGATCGGCACGCAACATCAGGCCGGTGGCCAAATCGGCCCAGAAGCGTTGGGCGTAGCGCAGGCCGTCACGGGGTTCCAGCAGAAAGACCGCCGCGTCGCGGCCGGCCACGCGGCTGTCGGCCTCGCGGCGCATGTCGTAGTGCTCCAGCGCCTGCGGGTCGACGGCCTGCGGTGTGGTGGACCAGCCGGGCAACGTCTCGCGCTTTTCCACCACTGCCGTGCGGGTCTGGGGCCACAGCGTCTGCACCGCGTCGTTGTGGCGCAGGATGCGCTGCTCGCGGCCATCGAGCGCGTCCAGCTGTTCATAGACCTGGTCGCCCACGGTGTAATGTCCGACCCTCGAACTGGACAGCGTGCCGCCGGCGCTGAAGACCAGCGTGCCCTGGTAGTTGCCGGTGGCGGCGGCGGCGTGGATGCGCTGGATCCATGCGCGGGCGTCCAAAGCCGCGCTGCTGGCCGCAGCGTCGGGTGCTGCATGGCTGGGCACCGACCAGCTGGCCCAGACCAGGGCCAAGGCCGTCAGCGGCCGCCAACGCGTACGCAGCACCGGCATCAACGGCGGGACACGGCGGGAATGATGCCTTCGACCCGCCGCAAGCCACCACCTGTCGCCTGGTGGGCGCGCAAGAACTCGTCCAGACGCGGATCGGTGATCAACACAGCGCCATCGGCATCGGCGCGCACATCGGCTGCTGCGACCACCGCCAGCCCCCCGCTGAGCACAGCCGTTTCGCCAGACGCGGTGACCGGCCCCAATCGCGCCACCGCAAAGGCTCCGGCAATCAGGATGAAGCTGGCCGCCATCGCCGCCGGCAACCGCCACGCCGGACGCGCCACCGAGGGCGTCGGTGCCAGGATGACGGGCTCGGCGGACAGGCGCTGACGCAAGCCGGCGAAGAAGGCAGCGTCACTTGCCGGTGACGTGGCGAGCTCTGCCGAGCGCATCACGTCGCCTATCAGGTGGTAGCGGTGCCA
Source organism: Burkholderiales bacterium (assembly GCA_038316205.1). GTDB lineage: Bacteria > Pseudomonadota > Gammaproteobacteria > Burkholderiales > Burkholderiaceae_C > Rubrivivax. The sequence goes on along the minus strand of JBBQAI010000115.1, from coordinate 3,266 downwards.
CATCTGCCGCGCGGCGGGATCGCCGCGCCAAAGCCGGCAGGCAGAGTCCACGGCCTGAGCTTCGCCATCTGCGCAAGCCGACAGCCACAGGCGGGCTTGTTCGTCATCGGTCAGGGCGGCATCGGGCTTACTGGGTTCAGCGTACATGGATGGGGTCGTGCAGGTCAGGCAGGGGTTGGCGATCGGTCGAATGGAGATCGGTCTCGGCGCATAGAACGCTACCAACGCTCACCGTCTCGCGTGTCGAGCAAGGGCCGAAGCCGGGTGGCGATGGCGTCGCGGGCGCGAAAGATGCGCGACCGAACGGTACCGATGGGGCAGTTCATGGCTAAAGCGATTTCCTCGTAACTCAGGCCTTCGATCTCGCGCAGCGTGATGGCCAGTCGCAAGTCGTCGGTCAGCGCCTCGATCGCGGCATTCACGGCCGCAGCGATCTCTTTGCTGGCCAACAGGGCTTCGGGTGTTTCGCAGTCACTTAGTTCATTCTCATTGCGGGAAGTTTCATCACCGTCCTCGCCGACACTGCGCGCCGACTCGAAAACCAGCGGGTCGCGCTTCATGTCGCCCAGCGCCTGCTTGGCCGTGTTGACGGCGATGCGGTACAGCCAGGTGTAGAACGCTGCTTCGCCGCGGAACTGCGGCAGCGCGCGGTAGGCGCGGATGAAGCTTTCCTGGGCGATGTCCTGCACCAGGTCAGTGTCGCGCACCATGCGGCCAATCAGCCGCTCGACGCGGCGCTGGTACTTGACCACCAGCATCTCGAAAGCGCGGACATCACCCCGCTGGGCGCGTTCGACCAGTGGGGCGTCGACATCGGTATCGGCCATTCAGCGGCCGGTCGGCCCGACAGGCGAGTCCAGCACGGGCCGGCGGTGGTAGGCGGCCACGCGCAGCCCGTGCATCGCGGCGCCGGCTTCGGCTGACGTGACAGCGACCCAGCGCGGCCGGCGACCGGCGTCAGGCCGCAGGCGAAGCAGCAAAGCGCCGCCGGCGTCGAGCATCACATCAAGTTGGCCGGGCATGCCATCGGCCGTCCAGCGCTGGCCGTCCCACACCAGGTCTACCGGCGTCGGCGCAGCCAAGCGCCATGACAGGCCCGCCACAACGAGCGCCAGCAAGGCGGCCCAGCCCGCCGGGTGCTGCGTCCGTTGCAGTATCCAGACCCCGCAAGCTGCAGAGGCCATCGCCGGCAAGCCGGTCTGCAAACCACGCCACCACCACCCGCCCGAGCAGCGCACGCTGACGGGCGGCGCGGCGCGCATGTGCGATCAGGCGCGCCGGAAAATCAGCGTGCCGTTGGTGCCGCCGAAACCGAAGTTGTTCTTCACGGCCAGATCGATCTTCATCTGCCGCGCTTCGTTGGCGCAGTAGTCCAGGTCGCAGTCGGGGTCCTGGTTGAAGATGTTGATGGTCGGCGGCGAGACCTGGTGGTGCAGCGCCAACACTGTGAACACCGATTCGATGCCGCCGGCGCCGCCCAACAAGTGGCCGGTCATCGACTTGGTCGAGTTCACCACCAACTTCTTGGCGTGCTCACCGAAGGCCAGCTTGATGGCATTCGTCTCGTTGGCGTCACCCAGCGGCGTGCTGGTGCCGTGCGCATTCAGATACTGCACTTCGCTGGCATTGACACCGGCGTTGCGCAGCGCGGCCTTCATGCTGCGCTTGGGGCCGTCGACGTTGGGCGCCGTCATGTGGTGGGCGTCGGCACCCATGCCGAAGCCCGCCAGTTCTGCGTAGATCTTGGCGCCACGTTTCTTGGCGTGTTCATACTCTTCCAACACCACCACGCCCGCGCCTTCGCCCAGCACGAAGCCGTCACGGTCGCGGTCCCAGGGGCGCGAGGCGGTCTTGGGATCGTCGTTGCGTGTGGACAGCGCACGGGCCGCCGCGAAGCCACCCACACCCAAGGGCGAGACGGTGCTTTCAGCGCCGCCGGCGATCATCACGTCGGCGTCACCGTACTCGATGAGCCGACCAGCTTGGCCGATGGCGTGCAGGCCCGTCGTGCAGGCTGTCACGATGGCCAGATTCGGGCCGGTATAGCCGTATTTGATCGAGATGTGGCCCGAGATCATGTTGATGATCGAGGCCGGCACGAAGAAGGGCGAGATGCGGCGAGGGCCGCGCTCGCGGTACTCGGCGTCGGTCTGCTCGATCATCGGCAAACCACCGATACCCGAACCGACCAGACAGCCGTAGCGCTCGGCCTCGTCTTCGCTCAGCGTTTCGCCATGCGGCAGGCCGGCGTCCTGCACAGCCTGCATGGCTGCGGCCATACCGAAATGGATGAAGACATCCATGTGGCGGGCTTCCTTGGCGGGGATGTAATCCTCGATCCGGAAACCCTTGACCTCACCCGCAATGCGACAGGCGAAGCTCGATGGATCGAACTTCGTGATGAGGTCGATGCCCGAACGACCGGCCACCAAATTGGCCCAGCCTTCGGACACCGAATTGCCCACCGGGCTCACGAGCCCGAGGCCCGTGACGACGACGCGGCGCCGAGACACCGGGCCTCAGCCCTTTTGGTGCGTGCTCGCGTAATCGATCGCGAGTTGCACCGTGGTGATCTTTTCCGCTTCTTCGTCGGGGATCTCGATGCCGAACTCGTCCTCGAGTGCCATCACCAGTTCTACGGTATCCAGCGAGTCGGCACCGAGATCGGCCACGAAGGCTTTCTCGTTGGTGACGTCGGATTCGGGTACGCCGAGTTGCTCGGCAATGATCTTCTTGACTCGCGCTTCAATATCGCTCATGACTCCTCCAGGAGTGGGGTCGGTTCAAACAGCCCTCAATTCTACCGGTGGGGCGTGTCCCGGATTTCTGTGATCGTAGGGCCGCGCTCAGCAGCGCCTCAGCCCGTGTTTTCGCTGACAACTCAGCCCATGTGCATGCCGCCGTTGACGGCCAACTCGGTTCCCGTGATGTAGCCCGCTTCGCGACTGGCCAGGAACAACACCGCGTGCGCCACATCGTCGGCGGCACCCAGTCGGCCAAGCGGGATTTGCGCCAGCAAAGCGGTCTTCACGGCCTCGGGCAAACCGTGAGTCATGTCGGTGTCGATGAAGCCGGGCGCGACGCAGTTGGCGGTGATGTTGCGGGCACCCAGTTCACGCGCCAACGCCCGCGTCAGACCGGCGACACCGGCCTTGGCTGCTGCGTAATTGGCCTGGCCCGCGTTGCCGATGCTGCCAACCACCGAGGTGATGTTGATCAGCCGGCCATAGCGCTGTTTCATCATTGGCCGGGTGGCGGCGCGGCAG
>JBBQAI010000049.1:0-29669 GCA_038316205.1 Burkholderiales bacterium | reverse complement strand
CTTCACCCAGGGCGGCCGTGGGCGTGGTCTCGCCGGCCCACAACAGCAGTTGCTCGCCGTCGTCTTCAAGCAGCACGGTGTTGGCCTTGGCGTAGGCGTAGGGCAGCAGGTGGCGGGTGGCCATGGTGGGTGCTCGTGGGTACTCAGCGGTTCGAAAAGTTCAAGGCGACTTGGGTTGTGGCGTGCTGCTCTCGGGTGGCGGCATGGCCGGCGCGAAAGGCGTCTTGCGGTCGGGCATGGCCGGCGCCACCGGTGCTTCGTTGATCGGCACCACAAAACTCGGCGTGGGCTGTGCGGCCTGCTGCTGGCTGCGGATCAGGTCGTAGCGATCTTGCGAGAAGCGGCCGGCCGAATCGGCGTCGCGCATCACGATGGGCCGCAAGAAGACCATCAGGTTGCTGCGCTTGCGTTCGCGCGTTTCGCTGCGGAAAAGCGCGCCGAGCAAGGGGATGTCACCCAACAGCGGCACCTTGCTCTTGCTGGTCACATAGCGGTCTTCGATCAGGCCGCCCAGCACCAGGATCTGGCCATCGTCCACCGTCACCGTGCCCTCGATGGAGCGCTTGGTGGTGGATGGCCCGGCGTTGGTGGTACCGGCTGCGGTGTCGGTCTTGACGCTGCTCTGCTCCTGGAAGAGCGTCATGCGGATGGCCCCGCCTTCGCCGATCTGCGGCTTGATGCGCAGCGTGATGCCCACGTCCTTGCGCTCGATGGTCTGGAAGGGGTTGGTCGTGGCCGTGCCGGTGCTGGTGAACTGACCGGTGATGAAAGGCACGTTCTCGCCGACGACGATCTTGGCCTCTTCGTTGTCCAGCGTGATCAGATTGGGCGTGGACACGATGTTGGTGTCGGCCTGGCTCTGCAGCGCCCGGGCGATGGCCGCCAGCGAGACCACGCCGTTGATCGAATTCAAAAGGCCGATGTTCAGCCCCGAGCCCAGGTTGATCGAACCCTTGGCCGCCGAGGTGTTGATGTCGATGATGCTGGGGCTGCCCGCCGTGGCGAAGTTGGTGCCGGCCACCAGGCCCAGTTTGTCGCCGCTTTTACCCAGCAGGCCCTGCCACTGGAAACCGAACTCGGCCGCGTCGCCGCCCGAGACCTCGATGATCATGCTCTCAATGTAGACCTGGGCACGCCGGGTGTCGAGCTGGTCGATCAGCGCGCGCACCTGCCGGTACAAGGGTTCCGGTGCTGTGATGACCAGTGAATTGGTCGCCGGGTCGGCCTGAATGAAGCCACCGGTTGACGGCTGCGCGGCCGTGGACAAGGCGCCGCTGCCGGCCGTGCTGCCCAGGCCGCCAGCACCCGCAGCGCCTGCACCACCCAAGGTGGGCGTGATGCCGGTGCCCACGCCGCCGGCGCTGCTGCCGCCACTGGCACCGCCGATGGCACCGAAGGCCGCGCGCACCACCGTGGCCAGGCGCGTGGCGTCGGCGTTCTTCAGGTGCACCACCCACATGCCACCGCCCGGCCCGATCAGGGTGCTGGGGCGGTCCAGACGCGCGATGGTGGCGCGCAACGAGGCCAGGCGCGACGCATTGCCGGCACGGATGATCAGCGAATTGCTGCGTGAATCGGCGACCACGGTGACGCCACCGCCGCTGGAGGGTGCGCCGGGCACGACCGCCGCACCGGCGCCGTCGCTGAGCTTTTGCACCAACGGTGCCAGGTCGGCCGCCACGGCATGCTGCAACTGCACGATGTCCACGTCGGTTCCGTTGGGCTGGTCCAGCGCCGCGATGATCTTGGCGATGCGCTGCAGGTTGTCGGCGTAGTCAGTGATCACCAAGGCGTTGTTGCCCGGGTTGGCGTTGATGGTGTTGTTGGCGCTGATCAGCGGGCGCAGCACGGCCACCAGGTTGTTCGGGTTCTCATACCGCAGCGAAAAAATCTGCGTGATGATCTGGTCGCCGCGCACCGCCACTTCACCCACCGACACGGTGCTGGTCTGCAGCTTGGCGTCGGACTCGGGCACCACCTTCAACAGGCCGCCGCTGTCCACCACCGCGAAGCCCAGGCCGCGCAGCGCCGCCTGGTAGGACTGCCATGCGTCGCGCACGCTCTGTGGCTGCTCGCTGTAGACGGTGATGGTGCCCTTGACGCGCGGGTCGACGAGGATGGCGCGGTCGATCATGGCCGCGAAGGCGCGGGTCACGGCCTCGATGTCGGCGTTGACGAAGTTGACAGTGACCGGCGCGCGCGACTTCGAACCGATGCTCTGCGCCGCCGCCGGCAGCGGCACGGCGGGCAGCGCACTGGCCAGCGCGGCGATGGCCAGCGTCCAGCCCCGGATGGCTGCTGGAAACTCGTGGTGGTGGGTCTTCATGTTCATCCGATGGAAATGACCGAGAGCGCACCCTGGCGCCGGCCGATGATGTTGAGCAGTCCGCCCAGGGCTTCTTCCGAGCCCCGTGCGGCACTGGCCGACCCCTTGAAGCGCAGCTTGGCCGTCGAACCCTCAGCCGTCCACTGCCCGTCGCCCGTGAGCTGCAGGGCGCCGCTGCTGGTGCTGAGATGCAAACGCGGCAGTTCGCCCCTCGCGGCGTCACCGCTCAAGCTGAGGCGGTAACTGCCCAGCACGTCCAGCGCCGACAAACGCGACGCGATGCTGCCCATTTCCAGGTCGGCACGGCCGCTGAACAGCCAACGGCCCTGCACCTGCTCGATGGTCAGGCCGGGGCTGCTCAGTTGCAGGCTGCCGGTCGGTTGCAGCGTGTTCCACGGTGTGCCCAGCCCGACCAGCCAGGACGCCGGCCACTGGCCCAGCGCGGTGACCACACTCGGCACAGCCACACCACCCGCTGCTGCCTGTGCACCGGCAGCGGCGGTGAGCAGTTCCACCCGAGTACGGCCCAGGCCGGGTGTGACGCGCAGCCGCAATTCGCCGTTGATGCAGCATTCCTGCCGTGCACGAAGAGCCAGCGCCGTGCCGTCCAGGCCCAAGGTCCAGTTCAACCGGCCGGGCAAGGCGCTGGCGCTGCGGCTGCCGGCGCCGCCGGTCAACACCAGCACCGCCGAGCCGCGCCACACCGTGCCGCGTGCGTCGGACAACACCAAACGCTGACCGGTGGCGTCGTTGATGGCTGACGCCAGCCAGGCCGCCGGCGCAAAGACCACCGCCACCAGTGCGCTGCCGATGACGCCTCCCGCCACCGCCCAGCGGATCATGGGCGGCCCCCCAGGCTGAGGACCAGCGTGCCGTTGTAGCCCTGCGGGGCGCGGTTCAAGGTGGCTTCCAGCGGCCGCGCGCGGGCACCGGCACGGGCTTCGGCCAGCCAGCCACTGAGCGCGCTGGTGCCGACGCCGGTCAGCGTCAGCACGGCGCGGTCACCCTGCATCGACAGCTTGGCCTGGTCACCCAGGCGCGCGGTGGCGGCCTGCAACGCAGCAGTGGCCTGGTCCAGCGGCACCGGCGGTGTCGCGCGCAATTCAGCGGCCTCGGCGGCAAGGCGCTGCATGGCCTGCAGTTGGCTGTCGACAGCGTCCAGTTCGGCCGGAGCGCGGGCCAGCGTGTGCCAGGCGGGTTGCACGGCCAGAAACCAGATCAGCAGGAGACCCAGCAAGGTGCCAACCAGCAGCGCTGCCCGGCGGTCGCGCGGCGACAGGCGCTGCCAGGCGCTGCGCAGCGGGGCCAGCGCCGACTGCATCGGGCTCGGCGGCTTGTCGGTGTCCATCACGCGGCCTCCCGGGTGCCGTCGCGACCGACGGTGCGCCTGACGGTGATCCGGCCTTCGCTGAAGTCGGCGCTGTAGCCGGCGCCGCGCAGGCGGTCGCGGAACTGCGTCACCTGCGGCTCGGCCCAGCCGGGCGCAGCCACCACCAGGCTGCCGGCTTCGAAGCGCACCATCTGCGCCGGCCCCAGGCCGTCGGGCCAGGCTCCGGCTGCGGCGCCGAGCAGGGCTTCCAGATCGTTGTCGCCCGGCCGCCCGGCGGCGGCGCGAAGGCGTTCGGTTTCGCGTTCCATCTGCAGCGGCGCGTCAAGCACGGCGCGCACGCTGGGGTGGGTGGCTTTCAGCAAATCGACCATCGCCATGCGCTTGGCCGTCAACAGCTGGCGCTGCTGCCAGGCTTGCAGGTTCAGCCCCAGCAACTGAACCGCGACCAGGGCGGCCAGGCCCCAGCGCACGGGGCGCCATTCGCTGCTGAGAAAGCGCTTGACCGCCTCGCGCAGCGCCCGCGTGCCGCGGTGCCGCGCGGCCAGGTCGAACTGGCGCAGATTCAAAACGCCTTTCGTGGCACCGGCCGGGCCCAAGGCTTCCAGCGCGCGTTCGTTGTCGGTCATCAGCGCCACCGGTGCGCCCAGCCAGCGTTCGGCGGCAGTGGCGGCGGCGGGTGTGGCCGTCCAGCTCACGCTGGCGGCGTCGCTGTCGTTGTCGGCACGGGCCGGCTGCAGGGCGCGGGCCAGGTTGCCTTGCAGGCGCACACAGACCACGCCGTCGGCCTGTGCCAACGCCAGCCAGGGCGCTGCCGATTCGGTGCCGTCCTGCGTGTAGAAGTGCCCGCGCGCCGCGGCGCCCGGCACGCTGGCGGTGACAACGCGCTCGACGCTCAAGCCGACGCTTTCCAGCGCGTTCAAATCGGCCTGCAGGCGCGGCTTGTGGGTCACGGCCACCCAGCCGTTGCGGCCGGGCACGGCGTCGGCGGCCAAGGCGAAATGCAGCGCTTCGTCTTCTTCCAGGAGCGCTTCTTCCATCACGCCCAGCAAGGCCGCGCGCAGCCGTGCGGCAGGTGCTTTGGGAATATCGAGCCGGTGCCAGCTGACATCGGCCTCGGCCAGCAGCAGCACCGTGTGGTCGGCGCGCGGCAATTGCGCAGCGGGTGCGCTGCCGCTCTGACTGGCGCTGCGGCCGTCGGCGCTGAGCACGTAAGACCATGCGGACGGCAGGCGCAGCCCCCCTGCGGCCTCGTGGCCCGCAGCGCGAGCGGTCAGGCGCTCACGCGGCGGGAGAAGGATGACGAGGGTGGACATCGGTGGACATCAGCAGGCAGCAAGCAGGCGGCGGTTTGGGTATGAGCAGGCAAAAAAACCAGACGCAAATCTGGCAGGAAGCAGTCAGGGAACGTGCAAATTCGGGCAGCGGGCTGCAGGGCAGACTGTAGCGTGGCCCATCGCGCGTTTCAGCGCGGCGCAAGCTGGAAACTGTGACGTTCGCGCCGCCGAACGAGCACGCGGTCGCCATCACGCTGCACCAGCGAGCGTTCTTCCACGACGCGCTCATCCAGCCGCAATTGCCCCGAGACTTCGAACCACGACGAAGCCACACCGACGCGGGCCTCATCGACCTTCACGGTGCCGCCCAGTGCCGAGCGCACGGCCTCCAGCGTTTCGAAGGGCGCGCGCAAACGGGTCTGCACCAGCCGTTCAGCGGTGCCGGTGTCCAGGCCGTCGATGGCAGCCACCAGCACCTCGCGCGGCGCGGTGTTGACGTTGACCGTCGTCACCAGCGGCAGCAGTTCGATGTAGGGCGCCAAACGGCTGAGCGTGACGGCGTCCAGCCCCTGCCAGCCCAGGTCGCTGATCTGCTCGGGCCGTATCGGGGCGCCGCGCGCGTCGCTGTCGGTCTGCGGCGCCAGCGACTTGGCCAGGATTTCCGCCACGCGCGACGCCGTGTCGCCCGGCGCACCCAGCAGGTCGCACAGGCGCTGCAGGCCGGCAACCTGGGCCGGTACGGCCTTGCCCGCGCCATCAACCAGGCCGCGCACGTTCAGCTTGCCCTGTACATCCACGATGGCGCCGCTGATGGCGGCGTCGAGGCCGGCGTCGGCGGCGCTGTTGTTGTCCTTGTCGGCGGCCAGGAAGCTGGACAGCGAGGCCTCGGCCAGCGGCGTGCCCCAGGCGTCGCGGCCCCAGGTGTAGAAATTGGCGCGGCGCTGGGCGGCGCGCAGGTCTTCGCGGATGATCAGCCGCGACCAGTCCAGCGCGCCGCGCAGCACCCAGCCGGCCTGCACGCGGGCGCGCTCGGCGGCTTCCACCTGCACCGCGCGCCGTTGGTGCCAGACCATGCCGGCCGTGAGGGTGGTGACCAGCGCCAGGATCATCATCGCCAGCAGCAGTGCGGCGCCGCGCTGGCCGCCAGCCGCAGCGGAAGGCGGGGCGCGCCGGTTCGCCATCAAGCGCCTGCGCCCAGCGCGATGTCGCGCGTCAACACCTTGCCGCCCAGCGTGACCTGCAGGCGCACGGCATCGGGCAGCAGTTCGCGCGCCACGGGTGGCGTGCCCGCTGGCGGTGTCGGCGGCGGCGTGCCGGGTCCGCCCACGCCGTCGGCCGTGGTGACCGTCGCACCCGAGGCCGCAGAAGCAGGCGCGGCGGGCGGCGCCACCGGCACGCCAACGCCCGGCGCCAGGTCGCCCGTGGACTGCGCGTTGGTCCACTGACCGCCCCGGTTGAAGTAAATCTGCCACTGGCTGGCGTCAGCGCCCACCGTGAGCTGCCCGGGCTCATTGCCCTGCAGCGCCTGGCTGCGAACCCAGTTTTCCTGCACCTCGCCGACCCGCGTCATCACCGGGCTGGTCCAGCGCTGCCAGACGCCACCGCGCACCGCCCAGGCCACCAGAATCACGCCCCCCTCGGTGCGGCGGGTCAGGCGCACCGTCATGCCGTCGAAGGTCAGTGGCGATGCGAGCGCGCCGGTGTCCACCACGGCCTGCAGGTCCTGCTCCCACTGGGTCAGCACCGTGGCCAGGCGGACCGTGGCATCGATGGCGTCGCGGCTGCGTTCGCGCGCCCGCACGATGCTGTCCAGCCCCTGCCAGGACAGCGTCGCCAGGATGGCCATGATCAGCAGTGCGACCAGCACTTCGATCAGCGTGAAACCGCCGGCAGCGGCTGGGCGCGGCGCGCGATGCGGGGCCAGTTTCATGGCCGCCCCAGCACAGTGGACAAAGTGATCAGCACATGCCCGGCGTCGTCGCTGACCTGGGCGTCGACACGACGAAAACTGGGGTTGGGCGTGCTGCGCGTGGTCAGCTTGCCCGGGTAACTGCGGCCCAGTTGCTCACAGCCGAAATCGGCGTCGCCGACGCCAGGGAAGCTGCGCGTCAGGCGCAAGGCCGTGAGTTGGTTGTCGGCACACCACTGCGCGGCGATCACGTCGGCCAGGCGCGCGGCGTTGTCGGTCAGCACGCCGGCCGCGCGCAGGCCCGCGCCGAGCGCGATCGCGACCACGGCCAGCGCAACCAGCACTTCCAGCAAGGTGAAACCGCGCAACGTCGCACCGGCACGGCGGGTCGTACTCACGGCGCGGGGGCCGGCAGCGGTGCCGCCGCGAACGGCGACAGGCCGTCGGTGCTGATGTCCACCCGTTTGTCGCCCAGCCGCAGCACCACGCGTTGTGCCGGCAGGATGGCTTCGGGGCCCAGCACGACAGCCGGCGCGCCCACCACTTCGGCACGGGTCTGTGTGTCCAGCCAGCGCGTCGGCAAAGGCTGCGAAGCCGGCAGCCCGACGAAGCGGAACTGCACGCCGGCGTCCACGGCCAAGGTCACCGGCGCCCAGCGCACCGGCGCGCCCGAAGCGCGGGACTCAGCGCGGGCCATCTCGAACAAGGCAGCCAAGCGCACGGCTTCTTCGTCGAGCTTGGCGGCCTGGCTGTCGCGCAGAGCCAGCGCCACGACGCCGACCGAGATGGCGACTATGGCAATGACGATCAGCAGTTCGATCATCGTGAAGCCGCGCACGGCGACTCGGCGCATCAACAGGCCGCCGTTGCGACGGCCGGGGCGCTTACTGCCAGGAACCGATGTCGGCATTCTTGCCTTCGCCGCCCGGCTGGCCGTCGGCCCCGAGGCTGAAGACATCGATTTCGCCCTTCACACCCGGGTTGGTGTACAGGTAGGCGCGGCCCCAGGGGTCGGCCGGCAACTTGTCCACGTAGGACTTCCAGTTCGGCGGCACGGCGCCCACCGTGGGCCGCTTGATGAGCGCGTCCAGGCCCTGTTCGGCGCTGGGGTAGCGCTGGTTGTCGAGCTTGTAGAGCTTGAGCGCCTGCATCAGGTTGTTGACGTCGGTCTTGGCCGCCGTGACCCGGGCGTCGTCGGCACGGTCGATCAGGTTGGGCACGATCAGCGCGCCCAGCACGCCAATGATCACCAGCACCACCATCAGCTCGATCAGGGTGAAGCCGCGTGTCCGACCGATGGTCCGACCGATGTTGTGGAAGATCGTGCGGCTGGGATCGGATTTGGGTGTCATTGGCGGTCTTGCGCAGCAGGAAGGTCGCCGCGCGGGCGGGGTGGCTTGAATGATAATCCGGCCATGTTGGCACGCTGGTGGACGTTGATGACTTGGGCCCTCGTGGCAGCCGCTGCGCTGTTCTGGGGCTTGCGATTGTTTGTCAACGCGCCAACGGTGCCTTCCGGCACACCGGTGGCCGCCATCGGGCCAGCGGTGCACGGCGACCTGACCCGCCTGTTGGGTGCCGATCCGCCACCGCAGGTGGTGGCCGCTGCGGCCGAACCCGCGCCCGATGCCCGCTTTCAGTTGATCGGTGTCGTGACCCCGCGTGCGCAGTCGGCAGCCCGCGAAGGCGTGGCGCTGATCGCGGTCGATGGCAAGCCCGCCAGGGCCTACCGCGTGGGTGCCGTCATCGAAGGACAGACGATCCTGAAATCGGTGGCCGCCCGTGGCGCGATGCTTGGCCCGCGCGACGGTGCCCCGCAGGTCACGCTGAACCTGGCACCGCCAGCAGCCGCAAACACCGGTGCGCTGCCGTCGTTGTCGCAGCCGCTCGTTGACGGCAACCCTAGCGCCAGCCCTAGCGGGGTGACTTCGGCCGCAACCCCGGCAGTGACGCCGCTGCAAAACGCCGCTGCTCGCGACCGGGCAACTTCACCGCGGGCCATGCGCCGCATGCTGCCCCCGCCAGCCATGCCGGCCGATAACCCGCCACCCCAGGACGGCGGACCGCCGACTCGCTGAGGTTCAGCAAGCGCTGAACAAAAGCTCAGTACAACGCAGCGCCGAAAGGCGAAGACTCGGATCCTGCTTCAGCCAAAGGTTCAGTCATATCGCCCGGCTGCGAAGCCCCAGCTTCCTCGCCTTCGGCCAGGTCACCCAGCAAAGCCGCTGCGCACTTGACCAGCGGCCAAGCCAGCGCCGCGCCCGTGCCGTCCGTGCTTTCCATCCCCATTTCCAACAAGGCCGAAGCGCGGAAAAGGTTCAAAGCCTGATCCAGACCGAGGTGGCTGTGGCTGCGGCAGAAGACGCAGTAGTCGGTGACCGCTTGGGCGATCTTGGCGGCCAGCATCAAGGCGGCGCAGGCCGGCACGCCGTCGATCATCAACAGGTGGCGCTTGCTGGCAGCCACCAGCATCACGCCGACCATCACCGCCACTTCGTAGCCGCCCATCGCGGCCAGCACCTCGACGGGTTCGACGACATCGCGGTGGCGCGCCTGGGCACCTTGCAGCACCAACATCAGGTGCGACAACGCTTCGTGGCTCATCTTGGGGCCGCTGACGATGAGATCGCGCACCTTGGTGTCGGTGAGCCGAGACAAGACCAAGGCCGCGCTTTCGTGCGCGCCCACGCCCACGGCCGACAGGATGGTGAGGTTGCCGCGCAGTTGTTCGCCGATCTGCATGCCGGCGCGCATGCCGGCGTGCGCCTGTTCCATGCTCATCGCCGACGTGACGCGCGAACTGCGCGTGCCGTAAGCGATCTTGCGCACCAGCAAGCGGTCGTGCGGCACCAGGTTTTCCGACATGCCGCAGTCGATGACGGTCAAGTCCAGCCCCTGTGCCCGCGCGAACATGCTGAGCGGCAGCTGATTGGCCAGCAACAGGCCCACCGTGTCCTGCGTGCTGCGGCCGTGGGGATCGCGGATGTCTTCGACCGCCAAACCGTGGTCAGCGGCAAAGACCAGCAGTTGTGGGTCGTGGAACCGTGGGCGCAGGGAGTTCTGCATCAGGCCCAGCCGTACCGCGAGGGGCTCGAGCTCACCGAGACTGCCGCCCGCCTCGTGCCGTCCTTGCAACTTCGCGCGCAAGGCCTTTTCGAGTTTGGGATTGGTGGTCGGCGTGACCAGTGATCGATTCGGTGCTGGCATCCGTCCCAGTGTATCGAGCAACCCTAATTCAGGAAGAGCGCAACGACCGGATTGCGCGTCTCTTCCGTGTAAGGAAATGCAAGCGAACGCAAGAAGTCTTCGAATGCGGCCTGCTCATCGGCCGGCACCTGAATACCGACCAGGATGCGGCCGTAGTCGGCCCCCTGATTGCGGTAGTGGAACAGGCTGATGTTCCAGCCCGGGTGCATGGCCGCCAGGAAACGCATCAGTGCGCCCGGCCGCTCAGGGAATTCGAAGCGGAACAAGCGCTCGTCGCGCGCCAGTTCGCTGCGCCCGCCGACCATGTGCCGCACGTGCTCCTTGGCCAGTTCGTCGTCGGTGAGGTTGACGGTGGCGAAGCGCTGCTTGACGAAAGCGCGCTCGATGCGGTCGGCCTCGTCGCGTTTGGAGATGGCCAGGCCGACGAAGACGTGGGCCACCTTGGCATCGCTGATGCGGTAATTAAATTCGGTGACCGAACGCGGGCCCAGCAACTCGCAAAAGCGTTTGAAGGAACCGCGCTCTTCGGGAATGGTGACGGCGAACAGGGCTTCGCGCTGCTCGCCGAACTCGGCCCGCTCGGCGACGAAGCGCAGGCGGTCGAAGTTCATGTTGGCACCGCAGGTGATGGCGACGAAAGTCTGCCCTTTCAACTTGTGCATTTGCACATACTGCTTGATGGCGGCCACACCCAGCGCACCGGCCGGTTCCAGGATGCTGCGGGTGTCCTGGAACACGTCTTTGATGGCGGCGCAAACCGCGTCGGTGTCGACCACGACGAAGTCGTCAACCAGGGCCCGCGTGACGCGGAAGGTTTCTTCGCCAACAAGCTTCACCGCCGTGCCGTCCGAGAACAAGCCGACGTCAATCAGGGTGACCCTGCGACCGCGTTTCACCGACTGCAGCATCGCGTCGGAATCGACGGTCTGCACACCGATCACCTTCACCTCGGGTCGCACCGCCTTGATGTAGGCCGCCACGCCCGACATCAAGCCGCCACCGCCGATGGCCACGAACACCGCGTCCAGCGGGCCCTGGTGCTGGCGCAGGATTTCCATCGCCACCGTGCCCTGCCCGGCAATCACGTCAGGGTCGTCGAAGGGGTGCACAAAGGTCAGGTTCTGCGCTTGCTGCAGCAGCAGCGCGTGACCGTAGGCGTCGGAGTAACTGTCGCCGAACAAAACCACCTCGCCACCCAGGGCGATCACGGCATCGACCTTCAGCCGCGGCGTGGTCACCGGCATCACGACGACGGCTCGGCAGCCCAGCCGCTTGGCCGACAAGGCCACTCCTTGGGCATGATTGCCGGCCGATGCGCAGATGACGCCCCGCGCCAAAGTCTCCGCTGGCAGGCGAATCATCTTGTTGTAGGCGCCACGCAGCTTGAAGCTGAACACCGGCTGCTGGTCCTCGCGCTTGAGCAGCACCTGGTTGCCCAGGCGGCGCGACAACGTACGGGCGACTTCCAGCGCCGTTTCGCGGGCGACGTCGTAAACACGGGCGGTCAGCACCCGCTGCAGGTAATTGGCGGCGATGCGCCGCGCCTTTGGCGTGAGGGCCTTGGCGGGTGGTGCGCCGCTGTCAGGCTGCGCCTTCAGCGGATTCGGCGGGCGGTGGCCGGTGGGCATCGTGGGCTGGCGTGGCGTTGAGGGTGGAGAGGCGGGCGACCTGGCCGGGGCGGTGGATGATAGGACCGCCCTCTACATGACGTGTCCCGCCACGATGTCGCAGGCCCAGAATGAAAAAGGGCCCGGGGCTTTGAGGCCCCGGGCCGAATCCACCGGTTTGAGGGTGGAGGAGACAATCGGCGGGTGGATCGCCCTGCAATCCACCGATCCAAATCAGTTTATCACCGCCATGCTGCAGTGCAATATGCTCTTTTCGCTCTGGGCCTCGTAGGCCAACTCTAAAAACCAGCACGCCCGACGGCGTGCGCTCTTCAGGGGCAGATGCATCATGGAATGCACCATTGACTGGATGCCCAGCACCGGCATGGGTTTCGTCGCCGAAACCGGCAGCGGCCATTTCCTGACCATGGACGGCGCGCCCGACGGCGGCGGCCGAGACCTGGCACCGCGACCGATGGAAACGGTGCTGGCCGGCACCGGCGGCTGCACCGCCTACGACGTCGTCCTGATCCTGAAGCGCGGGCGCCACGACGTGCGCGGCTGCCAAGTCAAACTGAGCGCCGACCGCGCCGAGCAGGACCCCAAGGTCTTCACCCGCATCACCATGCATTTCACCGTCACCGGCAAGGGCTTGGCGCCAGCGGCGGTCGAACGGGCCATCGCGTTGTCTCACGAACGCTATTGCTCGGCCAGCATGATGCTGGGCAAGACCGCCGAGATCGTGACAAGCTTCGAGATCGTCGAAGCCTGAATCCTCCGCCGCGCCGCGACGCTCAGATGCGGTGGGCCGCGCTGGTCATCAGTTTGGCCGCGCCGCGCATCAACCAACGCAGCGGCACTGGCAAGGGCGCGCCACCGGCCGCACCGGCCTCGTCGGCATGCCGCCGTTCGTCCTGCTTCATGGCTTCAACGATGGCGCGAGAGCGCGTGTCGCCTGCAGGCAGACGGTCCAGATGCCCGGCCAGATGGTCTTCGACCTGCTTCTCGGTTTCGACGACGAAGCCCAGGCTGACGGCGTCGCCCGCCCGCCCGGCCAGCAAACCGATACCGAACGCCCCGGCGTACCAAAGAGGGTTCAGCCAGCTCACACGGCCACCCAATTCAACCAGGCGCTCTTGCGTCCAGGCCAGGTGGTCAGTTTCTTCACGCGAAGCGCGCACCATCTGCAGCCGCAATTCGGGTGTGCGGGCGGTCAGGGCCTGGGCCTGGTACAAGGCCTGAGCGCAGACCTCGCCGACATGGTTGACCCGCATCAGCGCACCGGACTCACGGCGTTCCTGCGGGTCGAGCGTTTCTTTCTGTAGAACACCGGCCGGATTGGGCCGCGCGGCGTGAACCGCGCCAGACAAGGTTCTGAGGGCGTTGTCGAGGCTGATGATGAGGGGGTCAAGCACGTTCATGCCTGCAGAGCATAGCCCACCAGTTTCCGTCTGTTGTCGCGCGCACCGCGTTGTTGACAGACCACAGGCCAAGGCCTTATTGAATCCCCAGCTTGGCAACTGTCACATGGGTCTGGTGCAATACAGGCAACTTCCGCTGAGGATGTTGGCCTGATCTACCCATAGCAGGGTGACGTTCCCGATCGGGACCTCTTGTTCAACTTAGGAGATAGTCCAAATGAAAAAATCCATGCTCGCCCTGGCAGCGCTGACGGCGTTCGCAGGCGCGGCTTCGGCCCAGTCGTCAGTCACCCTTTTCGGTATCCTGGACGTCGACGCTCGCAGCGTCAGCAACGGATCGGCCGGTTCGCTCAAGACCCTGGGCACCAACGGTCAAGCCTCCAGCCGCCTTGGCTTCCGCGGCATTGAAGATCTGGGTGGCGGTCTGCGTGCCGGCTTCTGGCTCGAAGGCGACATCTCGCCTGACACCGGTGGTGGCAACAAGTCTGCCGCCAACGCCACCGGCAGTGGCGCCGACCCGATGACCTGGACCCGCCGTGCGACCGTCAGCCTGCTGGGTGGTTTCGGTGAAGTCCGCCTCGGTCGCGACTACACCCCGACCTTCGTCAATATCTCCACCTACGACATGTTCGGCTACGTTGGCGTTTCGACCATCTCCAACCTGCGCAACACCTTCCTCGGCTCTGGCGGCGCAGGTACGGGTGTTCGTGCCAACAACACGATCAGCTACTTCCTGCCGGCCCTGGGTGGTCTGTACGGTCAAGTTCAAGTGGCTGCTGGCGAAGCGGTCCAGGGTAACAAGTACGTCGGCGCGCGCCTCGGCTATGCCGCCGGCCCGGTCAACGTCTCGGGCGCCTACGGCAAGACCTACAAGGCCGGCACGGCCATCGACGACCTGAAGACGATCAACTTCGGTGCATCTTTCAACCTTGGTTTCCTCACCGTTCAAGGCTCGTTCGAGAAGTCGGACTACAGCACGACCCAGCAAAAGCTGATGTCGGGCGGCGTGCTGATCCCCGTTGGGTCGGGGACCATCAAGCTGAACTACACGCGTGCAACGGGTTCGTCTGACGTGTTCAAGGCCAACCTGCTGGGTGCTGGCTATGTGTATGACCTGTCGAAGCGCACTTCGGTGTACGTCGGTTACGGCCGCGTCACGAACGGCGGCAACGCCCTGATTGGCTCCAGGTACACGGCCTCGAGCGGTGGTATCAACAACGCCTCGTTCAAGTCCGGCGAAACGTCGACGGGTTACGATCTGGGCGTTCGTCACAACTTCTGATCGCCGTTCGCAGCGCCTGGCCTCAGGTGCTGCGGTTTGCGATGGGGCCGCCTCAGGGCGGCCTTTTTCGTTGGTCTGACTCTTGCGTGGATCTACAACAGTCCGCTCCGATCTGAGTTGTACGCACCGCGCCGATGTTCGCCTTCATCCTCCGCCGAATTGCCCAGGCCTTGATCGTCATGCTGGTCGTGGCCTTCATTGCTTTCATGCTTTTTCAGTTCGTCGGCGACCCCGTCACCAGCCTGCTGGGGCAAGACGCCACGCAGGACCAGCGCGAACAATTGCGCCGTGACCTCGGCATCGACCAGCCCTTCCCCGTTCAGTTCGCGCGCTTCATCGGCAATGCCGTGCAGGGTGAATTCGGACTCAGCTTACGCCAGGGTCGCAAGGTTTCCACGCTGATTGCCGAACGTTTCCCAGCCACACTGGAATTGGCGCTGGCCGCTGCCGTCATCGCACTGGCCGTGGGCGTGCCGCTCGGTGTCTATGCCGCGTTGCGGCGCGGCAGCTTCGGCTCGCAACTGGTGATGACGCTGTCGCTGCTGGGCGTGTCCCTGCCCACCTTCCTGATCGGCATCCTGCTGATCCTGTTTTTCTCGGTCACGCTGAAATGGCTGCCCAGTTTCGGCCGGGGTGACGTCGTCAGCTTCGGCAACTGGAGCACCGGCCTGCTGACCGCCGACGGCTGGAAGCACCTCGTGTTGCCGGCCATCACGCTGTCGGTCTTCCAGCTGGCGCTGATCCTGCGCCTGGTGCGCGCCGAGATGCTGGAGGTGCTGCGCACCGACTACATCAAGTTCGCCCGCGCCCGCGGGTTGCAGAACAGCGCGGTCTATTTCGGCCACGCGCTGAAGAACACGCTGGTGCCGGTGATCACCATCACCGGCCTGCAGCTGGGTTCGCTGATCGCCTTCGCCATCATCACCGAGACGGTTTTTCAGTGGCCCGGGATGGGCTTCCTCTTCATTCAGGCGGTGCAGTTCGCCGACATCCCGGTGATGGCCGCCTACCTGTGCCTGATCGCGCTGATCTTCGTGCTCGTCAATCTAGCTGTGGACCTGCTGTACTTTGCCGTCGATCCGCGCTTGCGGATCGAAAAACCGGCTGGAGGTCACTGAGATGCAGGCCCCCGTCCCACGCTCGGCCAGCCGCTTGTCTCGTTGGCTGGACAGCGACATCTGGTTCAGCTTCCGCAGTTCGCCGATGGCGATAACGGCTGCGGTGATTGCCGCCCTGTGCGCCTTTTGCGCGGTCTTCGCGCCCTGGGTGTCGCCCTACAACCCTTTCGACCTGGCCAGCCTGAACCTGTCCGACGCCCGTCTGCCGCCGGCCTGGTCCGATGGCGGCAGCCGCGCCCACTGGTTGGGCACCGACGACCAGGGCCGCGACATCTTGTCGGCCTTGTTCTACGGCGCGCGCATCTCGCTGTTGGTCGGCCTGGCTTCGGTGCTGGTGTCGCTGGTAGTGGGCGTTGGCCTGGGCTTGCTGTCGGGCTTCGTCGGCGGCAAGACCGACGCGCTGATCATGCGCATTTGCGACGTGATGCTGTCGTTCCCGTCCATCCTGGTGGCCCTGCTGATCGACGGCGTAGGCCACGCGATGTTCCCCAACGCGCAGGACACGCTGGCCTTCGGCGTGCTGATCGTCGCCATCTCGCTGACCGGCTGGGTGCAGTACGCGCGCACGGTGCGCGGCAGCACGCTGGTCGAGCGCAACAAGGAATACGTGCAGGCGGCGCGGGTCATCGGCGTGGCGCCGTTGCGCATCATGTTCAAGCATGTGCTGCCGAACGTGATGGGGCCGGTGTTGGTGCTGGCCACCATCCAGGTCGCGGCCGCCATCATCACCGAGGCCACGCTGTCCTTCCTGGGCGTGGGCGTGCCACCGACCTCGCCTTCGCTGGGCACGCTGATCCGCGTGGGCAACGACTTCTTGTTCTCGGGCGAGTGGTGGATCACCATCTTCCCGGGCGCCATGCTGGTGCTGATCGCGCTCAGCGTGAACCTGCTGGGCGACTGGCTGCGTGATGCGCTGAACCCCCGTCTGCGCTGAAGATCTGCGCTGAAAACATGTTAACGATGGCCGACCGCAAACCCCTGCTCGAAGTCCGCCATCTGCGCGTCGAATTCCCGACGCGGCGGGGCACGCTGCTGGCGCTGGACGACATCAACCTGGACATCGCACCCGGTGAAATCCTGGGCGTGGTGGGCGAGTCGGGCGCCGGCAAATCATTGACCGGCGCGGCCATCATCGGCCTGCTGGAACCGCCCGGCCGTATCGCCAGCGGGCAGATCCTGCTCGACGGCCAGCGCATCGACAACCTGCCCTACGAAGCCATGCGCAAGATCCGTGGCCGGCAGATCGGTGCCATCTTCCAGGACCCGCTGACCTCGTTGAACCCGCTGTACACCATCGGCCAGCAACTCACCGAAACCATCCTCACGCACCTGCCCGTCAGCGCCGCCGAGGCGCGACTGCGTGCGATCAAGCTGCTGCAGGAAACCGGCATCCCGGCGGCCGAACAGCGCATGGACCAGTACCCGCACCAGTTCAGCGGCGGCATGCGCCAACGCGTGGTCATCGCGCTGGCACTCGCCGCCGAGCCCAAGTTGATCGTGGCCGACGAGCCGACCACGGCGCTGGACGTGTCGATCCAGGCGCAGATCATCACGCTGCTCAAGCGCCTGTGCAAAGACCACGGTGCGGCGGTGATGCTGGTAACGCACGACATGGGCGTGATCGCCGAAACCTGCGACCGCGTGGCTGTGCTCTACGCCGGCCGGGTGGTCGAGATTGGGCCGGTGGCCGATGTCATCCACCGCCCCAGCCATCCCTACACGGCCGGCTTGATGGGCTCGATCCCTGCAATGGACGACACCCGTGAGCGGTTGCTGCAGATCGACGGATCGATGCCGCGTCTGAACGCCATCCCAACGGGTTGCGCCTTCAACCCGCGCTGCCCTCAGGTGATGGACCGCTGCCGGCAAGACCGCCCCGATTTGCGCGACGCCGGCGCCACGCAAGCCGCTTGCTGGCTGGTCGCGGAAACGAAAGTCGCGGCATGACGACACCGCTGGTGCAAGTGCACGACCTGGCCAAGACTTTCGATGTCTCGGCGCCGTGGCTGAACCGCGTCGTCGAGCGCAAGCCCCGGCAGTTTGTCCACGCAGTGGACGGTGTGTCCTTTACGATCGAACGCGGCAAGACGCTGGCGCTGGTTGGTGAATCGGGCTGCGGCAAAAGCACGGTGGCGCGCCTGTTGGTGGGCTTGTATGAGCCCACGCGGGGCAGCGTGCACTTCGACGGACAGGCCACCGACGCGGCGCGCAAAGCCGGTGATTTGCGCACGCTGCGCCGGCGCATGCAGATGATCTTCCAGGACCCCTACGCCAGCCTGAACCCGCGCTGGAAGGTGCTGGACATCGTGGGCGAGCCTCTGCGTGAGCACGGTCTTGTGGCGGGCGCAGAAGCTCTGCGTCAGCGGGTCGGTGAACTGCTGCTGCAGGTCGGCCTGGCCGCCGCCGATTGCGACAAGTTCCCGCACCAGTTCAGCGGGGGCCAGCGCCAGCGCATCAGTATCGCGCGGGCGGTGGCCACGCAGCCCGAATTCCTGGTCTGCGACGAGCCCACGTCAGCGCTGGACGTGTCGGTGCAGGCCCAGGTGTTGAACATCATGAAAGACCTGCAGCGCGAGCGCGGGCTGACCTATCTGTTCATCAGCCACAACCTGGCCGTGGTGCGCCACGTGGCCGACCAGGTCGGCGTGATGTACCTCGGCCGCCTGGTCGAGGTGGCCGACAAGGCCCTGCTGTTTACCCAGTCGCAGCACCCGTACACGCGCATGCTGCTGGACGCGATACCTGACATCCACATGAGCGGCCGTTCACGAACGCCGGTGCAGGGTGAAGTTCCCAACCCGCTGAACCCGCCCACCGGCTGCAGCTTCCACCCACGCTGCCCGCACGGCAATGCGCGCTGTGCTGTTGAGCGGCCCGCGCTGCTCAGCATCAAGGGCGTGCAGGTGGCCTGCCACGCGGTGCAGGAGGGGCGGATTTAGCGCCTGCGAGCGAACCTCGCTTGACACCTCCCAGCCTCAATCAGGCGACGGGAATTTCAAGGTTGTCGATCAAGCGCGTTCGGCCCAGCCTGGCGGCGGCCAGCACCACCAACGGCGGCCGGGTGGTAGCTGTCGCGTCGGTTGCAAGGGGCAAGGCCAGGCGATCTTGCTGGCGCAGAGCCACGTAGTCGGGCACCCAGCCCCGTGCGCTCAGGCGGGCCATCGCAGCCCGCTCCAAGGCCGGGCCATCGAAGCGACCCGACCGCACTTCCGCCGACAGTTCACGCAGCGTCTGCCCCAGAAACGGCGCCTCGGCACGCTCTTCGACCGACAGGTAGCCGTTGCGCGACGACAGCGCCAGGCCGTCGTCGGCACGGCAGGTTTCACCGGCCAGCACGTCAACCGGCAATGCCATCTGCCGCGCCATGTGGCGTATCACCATCAGCTGCTGGTAGTCCTTCTTGCCGAACACCGCCCACTGCGGCTGCACCACGTTGAAGAGCTTGGCGACCACGGTGCAGACACCAACGAAAAAACCCGGCCGGAAGGCACCTTCCAGCACATCGGCCAAGGCGGCGGGCGGGTGCATCTTGACATCTTGTGGCTCGGGGTAGAGGTCACTTTCGCTGGGCGCGAAAACGAGGTCGCAGCCTTGCGCAGCCAGCAGGTCGGCATCGCGTTCCAGGGTGCGCGGGTAGGCATCGAAGTCCTCATTCGGCGCGAACTGCAGGCGGTTGACGAAGATGCTCGCCACCACCGGGTGGCCGGCCGGCGCCGCCGCCCGCGCTTGCGTGATCAAGGCCAGGTGGCCGGCGTGCAGGTTGCCCATCGTCGGCACAAAAGCCGGCGCGGGGCCGTTGCGCAAGGCCGCCCGCAGGTCGGCCACGGTTTGCACGATCTGCATGCGCGTCAGGCGTAGCCGTGGGCCACGGGGTCGGGGAAGCTGCCATCGCGCACGGCGGCGGCGTAGCGGCGCAGCGCATCGGCCGCCGAGCCGCCGTCGGCCATGAAGTTGCGCACGAAGCGCGGCACCGGGCCGGTGTTCAAGCCCAGCATGTCGTGAAGCACCAGCACCTGGCCGGCAGTGCCCGGGCCGGCGCCGATACCGATGACGGGCGTGTGCATCGCCGCCTGCACCTCGTTGGCCACGGCGCTGGGTACCAGTTCCAGCACCAGCATGGCGGCGCCGGCTTGTTCGAGTTCCAGCGCGTCGTGCTTCAGGCGCGCAGCCACCGCCGCTTCACGGCCCTGCACGCGAAAGCCGCCCAGGGCGTGCACCGACTGCGGCGTCAGGCCCAGGTGCGCGCACACGGGTATGCCGCGCTCGACCAGCGCCGCCACCACCGCCACCGTCCAGCCACCGCCTTCGAGCTTGACCATGTGGGCACCGGCTTGCATCAGCTTGGACGCGCTGTCGATGGCCTGAGCCAGGCTGCTTTGGTAGCTGCCGAAAGGCAGGTCGGCGATGACCCAGGCCGTGCGGTTGCCCCGGACCACGCAGGCCGTGTGGTACGCGACCTCGTCCAGCGTCACGGGCAGCGTCGAGTCGCGGCCCTGCAGCACCATGCCCAGCGAGTCGCCGATCAGCAGCATGTCGATGCCCGCCGCATCTTCCAGCTTCGCAAAAGTGGCGTCGTAGCAGGTCAGCATGACCAGCTTTTCACCCGCAGCGTGCATGGCGCGCAGGCGGTGCAGGGTGATGGGTTTGCGTTCGTTCATGGGCCTACCAATCGTTCGTTAGCAAAAAGCGATGCCACCGACTCGCGCTCGCGAATCAGGTGCACCTGCTCGCCGTCCAGCATCAACTCTGCGGCGCGCGGTCGGGTGTTGTAGTTGCTCGACATGGTCATGCCGTAGGCGCCGGCCGACAGCACGGCCAGGATGTCGCCGGGTTGCACGGCCAGCGCGCGGTCACGCCCCAGCCAGTCGCCGGACTCGCAAACCGGGCCGACCACGTCCCAGGTGGTGGCCACACTGCTGCGCTGCTCGCAGGGCTCGATACCCATCCAGGCTTGGTACATCGCCGGGCGCACGATGTCGTTCATCGCGGCATCGACGATGCAGAAGTTCTTGGAGCCTGCTTCGTCCACACCAGGCTTCAAGACCATCACCTCGGTCAACAGCACGCCGGCGTTTCCGACCAGGGAACGGCCGGGCTCGAACAGCAGCTCGCGGTGGCCGTGGCCGCGCGCGTCCAGGCGCTGCAGCAAGGCACCGACCAGCGCGCCGGCAGCGGGCGGTTGTTCGTCGGTGTAGGTGATGCCCAGCCCGCCGCCGACATCGACGTGATGGATGGCGATGCCGGCCGCTTCAACGGCTTCAACCAGATCGAGCAAGCGGTCCAGCGCGTCGATGTAGGGCGCCACCTGCGTGATCTGCGAACCGATGTGGCAGTCGATGCCCACCACACGCAACCCCGGCAGCGACGCCGCGTGGCAATAGGCGGCCAAGGCCTCGGCATGCGCAATGCCGAACTTGCTGTCCTTCAGGCCGGTGGAGATGTAGGGGTGGGTGCCCGGATCGACATCGGGGTTGACGCGCAGGCTGACCGGCGCCACTAGACCCAGGACCAGCGCGACGCCATTCAGCGTGTCGAGTTCGCTGACGCTTTCGACGTTGAAGCAGCGCACGCCGGCTTGCAACGCCTGCTGCATTTCGGCGCGGCTTTTGCCCACGCCCGAGAACACCACTTTGGCAGGGTCGCCGCCGGCCGCCAGCACCCGGGCCAGTTCGCCGCCCGAGACGATGTCGAAGCCGCAGCCGGCCTGCGCGAAAGTCTGCAAGACGGCCAGGCTGGAGTTGGCTTTCATCGCGTAGCAGACCAGGTGCGGTCGGCCACGCAAAGCGTCCTGGTAGGCCGCCAGCGCCGTGCGCATGGCGCTGCGTGAGTAGACGAAGAGCGGCGTGCCGAAGCGCTGCGCCAGGTCGGCCAGCGCATGGCCTTCGAGGCGAAGGCTGCCTTGTTCGCGGGCCAGGAAAGGTGCGCCGGGCAGGCGTTTCTCGGCGCTCATCGCGCGGGCGCCGAAGCCGGTGCAGGCGCAGCCGGAACGGCAGCGATCTCGGGCGGCAGCCGCAGCGGCCCCTTCTGACCGCAGGCCCCGAGCAGCAGCGCGGTGGCCAGCGCCAGCCCCGCCGCCAAGGTGGTCAGCGCGCGGCGGACTAAACTGTTTTTCGAAGCAACTTGCATCGGCAGATTCTATGAGTACCGCCCCCGCACCCACGGCCCTGAGCGACCTGCAGTACCAGCACGAAACCGGTGTCTTGCTGACCCGCATCGAGAGCGCGGCCGACCAGTGGCTGCAGGACGATGTCATCGACATCGACACCCACCGCACCGGCGGCCTGCTGGAGATGGCCTTCCCCGACGGCAGCAAGATCATCGTCAACACACAGCCGCCCCTGCACGAAGTG
This sequence comes from Burkholderiales bacterium, assembly GCA_038316205.1. GTDB lineage: Bacteria > Pseudomonadota > Gammaproteobacteria > Burkholderiales > Burkholderiaceae_C > Rubrivivax. Next base: position 7,845 of record JBBQAI010000049.1, on the reverse strand, counting down.
TGGTTGGCCGCCAAAGCCGGCGGCTTTCACTACCGCTGGGTCGATGGCCGCTGGCTGGACACCCGCGACGGCAGCGAGCTCATCGATGCGCTGTCACGGCATGCCAGCACGCAAGGCAGGGTGGCGCTGCAGTTCTGAATCAGCGTTTGAACAGGTCCAGGATGCCGCTGCGTTCTTCGGTGCTGACGGGCTCGGGCATCTTGTCTTCCAGGCCGACGCTGGCGATGCCACCACCGCCGGCGAACTCGTCGAACATCCAGTAGCCGTTGGACTGGATCACGCCTTCAGGCGGCTGCAGCGGCTGGACCGGCACGTTCTTGAGGGCGTGTTGCATCAGTTCGATCCAGACCGGCAAGGCCAAGCCGCCGCCGGTCTCGCGGTCGCCCAGCTTGCGCGGTGTGTCGTAGCCGATCCAGACCACTGCGGCCAGCGTCGGCTGGAAGCCGGCGAACCAGGCGTCCATCGAATCGTTGGTGGTGCCGGTCTTGCCGTAGATGTCGGGCCGCCTGAGCTGGGCCTGCGCCTTGGCCGCCGTGCCCGAACGGGCCACCTCCTGCAGCAGCGTGCCCATCACGAAGGCATTGCGAGCGGGCAGCGTCCGCGAGGACTCGTCCAGCACCGGCATTTGGGCCTGCAGCAGCACCTTGCCTTTCTGGTCGGTGACGCGCTGGATCAGTACCGGCGGCAGCCTGTAGCCGCCGTTGGCAAAGACGCTGTAGGCCGTGACCATCTGCATCGGCGTGACCGAGCCCGCGCCCAGCGCCATCGTCAGGTAGGCCGGGTGCTTGTCGGCGTCGAAGCCAAAGTGCTGGATCCACTCTTGGGCGAACCCGACGCCGGTGGCCCGCAACACGCGTATCGACACCATGTTCTTGGACTTGGCCAGCGCCGTCTGCAGCGGCATCGGCCCGTCGAACTTGCCGTCGTAGTTCTTCGGTTCCCAGGGCTGGCTGCCGGTGGTGCCAGCGTCGAAAAACAGCGGCGCGTCGTTCACCACCGTGGCCGCCGTGAAGCCTTTTTCGAGCGCTGCCGAGTAGATGAAAGGCTTGAAGCTGGAACCCGGCTGGCGCCAAGCTTGGGTGACGTGATTGAACTTGTTCTTGCCAAAGTCGAAGCCGCCGACCAGCGCGCGCAAGGCCCCTGTACGCGGGTCCATCGCCACCAGCGCACCTTCCACCTCGGGCAATTGGGTCAGCATCCACTCGGCCTTGGTGTTGGCCGGGTTGCGGTAAACGCGCACCACGGCGCCCCGCCGCACTTGCGTCTTGGGCGCGGCCTTGTCCGACAGCCCCGAAGCCACCGGCTTCAGGCCGTCTCCGGTGACGGTGATGGTGTCACCGGTCTGCAGCATGGCCGTGACCTTGCGCGGGCCGGATTCCAGCACCACGGCGGCAAGCAGTTCGTCGTTGTCGGGGTGTTCGGACAGCGCCTCGGCCACGCGTGAATCCAGTTGCGCCGGGTCGTTGGGCAGGTCGACATAGGCCTCGGGCCCGCGGTAGACCTGCCGCAACTCGTAGTCCATCAAACCCTTGCGCAGCGCGCGGTAGGCGGCCTGCTGGTCGTCGGACTTCACCGTCAGGTGAACGTTCAGGCCGCGCGTGTAGGCCTCGTCGCCGTAGCGCGCGTAGACCAGTTGGCGGGCGGTTTCAGCCACGTACTCGGCGTGCGTCGGATTTTCTTCCGGCTGGCGGTAGCTCAGTGGCTGTGCCAGCGCCTCGTCATGCTGGGTTTCGGTGATGAAGCCGGTTTCGAACATGCGGTTGATGATGTAGCGCTGACGCGTGGTGGCCCGCCGGGGGTTGGCGATCGGGTTGTAAGCCGACGGCGCCTTCGGCAGGCCGGCCAGCATCGCGGCCTCGGCCACGGTCACCTCACCCAGCTTCTTGCCGAAATAGATCTCCGCCGCCGCTGCGAAGCCGTTGGCCCGCTGCCCGAGGTAGATCTGGTTCATGTACACCTCAAGAATCTGGTTCTTGCTGAGCAGACTCTCGATCTTCAACGCCAGCAAGATCTCGTAGATCTTGCGCGTGAAGGTCTTCTCGGTCGGCAGGTAGAAGTTGCGCGCCACCTGCATGGTGATGGTGCTGGCGCCCTGGCTGCGCGCGTCGCGCAGATTCTCGAGCGCCGCTCGCAACACGCCCTTGTAGTCCACGCCACCGTGCTGGTAGAAGCGCGCGTCTTCGGCGGCCAGCACCGCGTCCTTCATCACCTGCGGTATCTGGGCGATGGCCACGAAGCTGCGCCGCTCTTCGCCAAATTCGCCCAGCAAAACGCCGTCGGCCGCGTAGACGCGCAATGGCAACTTGGGCCGGTAGTCGGTCAAGCTGTTGATATCGGGCAGATTGGGGTACGCAACGGCCAGTGCCAGGCCGATAACACACAACAAGGCGACAACGCCCGCACCCAGCAAACCTGCGCTCCACGCTGCGGCCCGGCCCAAACTGCGCAGCCACGGCGGTGTTGGCCGTGTTGTCACTTTGGCGGGGGTTTTGCCCGGGGATGGGCTGGAGGCGGACGCGGGCTCGGATGGGGTCATAGGCAGCCCGGAGACTGGGTTTGCCGATTATAGGAAGCCACAGTGCAGGCTCCGGGCACAGTCGGTTCGGTTGCTGCGGGGCCGCCCTTGCGGGTTGTTTCAACTTGCTGCGCAGCGTCCCGCATAGGCAACGGCTGGGGGGTGCTTCCGGCGCTTTTATCTTTCGTGCTCAAGGGCTTTACTGCTAGCATTGAAGTAACTTCTTAACAAGCCTGGGGCCGTTGGCGTTCTCGACCAGGGTTCATTTTGGGATCTCGTCGTTTCATGGCCGCGTGGCTGGGGAGTGTGTAATTTGGGTTTCCTGGACTCATTGCTAGGCCGCAAGCACCCACCCATGATCGGGTTGGACATCAGTTCATCCAGCGTCAAGCTGGTCGAGCTGAACCAGACCACTGGCGGTGAATACGTGCTCGAACGCTTCGCCAGCGAACCCTTCGAAAAGGGCTGGATCACCGACGGCCAGATCGAGAAATTCGAAGAGGTCGCTGCTGCTGTGCGGCGCGTGCTGTCCAAAAGCGGCACCAAGACCAAGCAGGTCGTGATGGCCATGCCGCAGTCGGCCGTCATCACCAAGAAAATCATGCTGCCGGCCGGCCTGCGCGAAGAAGAAATGGAACTTCAGGTCGAGTCCGAGGCCAACCAGTACATCCCTTTTTCGCTGGACGAAGTGAGCCTGGATTTCTGCGTCGTCGGCCCCAGCCCCACGTCCATTGGTGACGTCGAGGTGCTGATCGCCGCGTCGCGCCGCGACCGCGTGCAAGACCGCCAGGCCCTAGCCCAAGCTGCTGGTCTGACGCCGGTGGTGCTGGACATCGAATCACATGCCTCGCGCCTGGCCATGGGCCGTGTGGTGGCAGCCTTGCCCGGTGAAGGGCGCGACGCGCTGGTAGCCCTGTTCGAAATCGGCGCCGACACCACCAGCCTGAAGGTGCTGCGCGACGACGAAATGCTCTACGACAGAGACCAGGCTTTCGGCGGCTCGCAGCTGACGCAACTCATTTCGCGCCAGTACGGTTTTTCCTTTGAGGAAGCTGAAGCCAAAAAGCTCAGCGGCGACCTGCCCGAGGACTACAACTCGGCCATCCTGGCGCCCTTTGTGGACAGCCTTTCGCAAGAAATCGGTCGAGCGCTGCAGTATTTTTTCACCAGCACGCCGCACCACAAGGTGCACTACGTGATGCTGGCCGGTGGCACCGCCACACTGCCCGGTCTGAAGGACCGCGTCACCGATCTCACCGGTTTTGCCTCGAACGTGGTGAATCCCTTCGACCAGATGCAATTGGGTTCGGGCGTGCGCGAACCCCGCGTGCGGCGAGAAGCGCCGTCCTACCTCACCGCCTGCGGCCTGGCAATGCGGAGGTTTGTCCAGTGATCCTGATCAACCTCCTGCCCCACCGGCAGGACAAGCGCCGCCAGCGCAAGCGCGCTTTCTTCATCAGCCTGGCGCTGTGCGCACTGGGGGGTGCGGCCATCGCCCTACTTTGGTATTCGGTGCTGGGGCAGATGACCTCGGCACAAGAGTCGCGCAATGCTTTCTTGAAGGGCGAGATCACCAAGCTGGATCTGCAGATCAAGGACATCGCCACGCTGCGCGCCGAAATCGATGCGCTGAAGGCGCGCCAGAAGGCCGTCGAAGACCTGCAAACCGACCGAAACGTGCCCGTGCACCTGTTGAATGAACTGGTGCGCCAGACGCCCGAGGGCGTCTTCCTGACGACCATCCGGCAAACCGGCCAGGTGGTGGCCATCAATGGCACGGCACAGACGAATGAGCGCGTGTCCGAGTTCATCCGCAACACCTTGTACAACTCGCCCTGGCTGGAAAAGCCCGAGCTGATCGAGATCAAGGCGGTGGCAGTGACCACCGCCACGCGCGAACAGCGCCGGCTGTTCGACTTCTCGATGCGTGTCACGCTGAAGCGGCAACAGGGCGCTGCGGCAGCCGTCGCCGCGCCGGCGAGTGCCGCATCCGCTGCGGCCGCCCAGCCGCAGCCCCTGCCTGCGAAAGCCAGCTGAAGCGCGCCATGGCCAAGAACACCACCGTCAATTTCGACGTCAGCAGCTTTGTCGAGCATGCGGCGTCGCAATTCCGCAACCTCAACCCCAATGAGCCCGGGCAATGGCCGGCGTTGCCGAAGGTGGCGATCTGGGTGCTGGCCGCTGCCGCCCTGGTGGTGGGCGGCTGGTTCTTGTTCATCTCGACGGCCACCGACGAGCTCGACACCGCGCGCCAGCAAGAACCCAAGCTCAAGGCCGACTACCGCAACCGCCTGGCACAGGCCGTCAACCTGAACGAATTGCGCAAGCAGAAGCTGCAGGTTCAGGAGTACGTGACGCAGCTGGAGAAGCAGTTGCCTGGCCGCGCCGAAATGGACGTGCTGCTGTCCGATATCAACCAGGCCGGACTGGGCCGTGGCCTGCAGTTCGAGCTGTTCCGCCCGGGTCAGGTGCAGATCAAGGACTACTACGCGGAGTTGCCGATCGCCGTGCGCGTCAGCGGCCGTTACCACGATATAGGTTCATTCGCGGCCGACGTGGCCAACCTGTCGCGCATCGTCACGCTGCAAAACCTCGCTATCACACCGCTGCCCGGCAAAGATGCCGGCGGTGCGCTGTCGATGGAGGCCACCGCGCGCACTTACCGCTACCTGGATGCCAGCGAAATTGCCGCGCAGCGCAAGCCGCCGCCAGGCGCCAAGCCGCCGACCGGGGGCGACAACAAATGAAGCGCCTGAACCAGCAAACCGCTGACCTTGCGCGCAGCCTGCGGGGCTCGTGGACCCTGCCCGTACTGTTGATCACCGGCCTGCTGGGTGCCTGCAGCGCCGACGAAGACGAGTTGCGCGGCTGGATGGAGCAGCAGCGCCGTGAAGTCAAACCCAACGTTTCTCCGCTGCAGCCGCCCAAGAAGTTCGACCCCCAGCCCTACAACACGGCGCAGGCCGTAGAGCCCTTCAGCACGCAGAAATTGACGGTCGCGCTCAAGCAAGAGGCGCGACAGCCGAATTCCCTGTTGGCGGCCGAGTTGAACCGCCGCAAGGAACCGCTGGAAGCCTACCCGCTGGACAGCATGAGCATGGTGGGCAGCGTCAACAAGCAAGGTCTGCCGTTTGCCTTGCTGCGGGTGGACAACCTGCTATACCAGGTCAAGCCGGGCGACTACCTCGGCCAGAACTACGGCCGCATCACGAAAATCGCCGAAACCGAGATCGCGCTGCGTGAGATCGTGCAGGACGCGGCAGGCGAATGGATAGAGCGGCCCGCCGTGCTGCAGTTGGTGGAGAAGGCACGATGAATACGAATCAGGAGACCCGCACCATGTTCCCTTGGCGAGCCGCCATTGCTGCAATGACCGCCGCCAGCGCGCTGTGGGTGCCTGCAGCCGCCTGGGCGCAGAACGCGATCCAGTCCATCACCAGCAACCAGCAATCGGGTACCGAAGTCGTGCGCGTGGAACTGGCCGAAGCCTTGACGGCCCTGCCCAACGGCTTTGCCGTGCAAGCCCCGCCCCGCATCGCCATCGACTTGCCCGGCGTCACCAACGGCCTGGGCCGCAGCTCCGTCGAAATCAACCAAGGCAATCTGCGCTCGGTCAGTGTGGCCCAGGCCGGCGACCGCTCGCGGCTGGTGTTGAATCTGAAGGCCGCTTCGGGCTACCGCGCGCTGCTGCAAGGCAAGACCCTGCTGCTGATCCTGGAGAACCCCGGCGCTGCGATGGCGGTTGCGCCAACTACGGCATCTGGCGCTGCTCCCGCTGCCGCCGCTGCACAGACCGTGCAGTTCGCAGCCCCGCAAAACACATCCAGCCAGACGTTGCGCGACATCGACTTCCGCCGCGGTGCCGACGGCGCCGGTCGCGTCATCGTCAGCCTGCCCAGCACCCAGGTGGGTGTCGACATCCGCCAGCAAGGCCAACAACTGGTTGTTGAATTCCTGCGCTCGACGCTGCCCGAGCAACTGCGCCGCCGCTTGGACGTGACCGACTTCGGCACGCCGGTGAAAAGCGTCTCCACCTTCCAGGCCGGCGACCGCGTGCGCATGGTCGTCGAGCCCACTGGGGCCTGGGAACACAGCGCCTACCAAAGCGACAACCAGTTCGTGCTGGAAGTTCGCCCAGTCAAGGTCGACCCGAACAAGCTGGTCGCTGGCCAGGGCTTCCAAGGTGAGAAGCTCAGCCTGAACTTCCAGAACATCGAAGTCCGTGCCCTCCTGCAAGTCATCGCCGACTTCACCAATTTCAACGTCGTGACCAGCGACACCGTCACCGGCACGTCGACATTGCGCTTGAAAGACGTGCCCTGGGACCAGGCACTGGATGTCATCTTGCAGAGCAAGGGCCTGGGCGTGCGCAAGAACGGCAACGTGCTGTGGATTGCGCCGAAGGACGAATTGGCGGCCAAGGAGCAGGTCGAACTGGAATCGAAGAAGAAAGTCGCCGACCTCGAACCGACGCGCACCCAGGCCTTCCAGTTGAACTACAGCAAGGCCGAAACCCTGACCAGAAGCCTGCTGGGCACGGCAACCAGTGGCAGCGGATCGCCAGCGACAGGCGCTGGCGGCAACGCGTCCAACCGCATGCTGTCGGCACGCGGCAGCGTGATCTTCGAAGCCCGCACCAACCAACTCTTCGTCACCGACATCCCCAGCAAGTTGGAAGAGGTGCAGGCACTGATCGCCAAGATCGACATCCCGGTACGCCAGGTGCTGATCGAGGCGCGCATCATTGAAGCAGACGACAGCTTTGGCCGGTCGCTGGGTGTGAAGCTCGGCGGCTCCGACTTGCGCGGGGTGCGCGGCGGCACGCCAGGCTACGGTATTGGCGGCGGCAACGCCATCACCATCGGTGCGAACTACAACGCCATCGGCAACCAGACCCAACAGCCGGGCGCTCCGTCCAGCTACGGCGACACGCAATTCGTCAACATGGCGGCCAATGCGCTGGGCAATTCCACGGCGGTGCCGGCCACCTTCGCGCTGTCGCTGTTCGGCGCCGCAGCCAATCGCTTCTTGAATTTGGAAATCTCAGCATTGGAGGCTGAAGGCAAGGGCAATATCGTCTCGAGTCCGCGCGTCATCACGGCCGACCAGACCAAGGCGCGCATCGAGCAGGGCGAAGAAATTCCCTACCAGCAGTCCACCTCCAGCGGCGCCACCTCGGTGTCCTTCAAGAAGGCCAGTCTGAGCCTCGAAGTGACGCCGCAGATCACGCCGGAAGGCAATGTCATCCTCGACCTGGAAGTCAACAAGGACAGCCGTGGCACGCTGACGGCTGCCGGCCCGGCCATCAACACCAAGCAGATCAAGACGCA
>JBBQAI010000192.1:0-4914 GCA_038316205.1 Burkholderiales bacterium | reverse complement strand
TTGCCGGCGTGGAGATGTGCTGGTCCTACAACCGGCAGTACGGCACGCAGTACCTGGCGGCCATGCCGACCAACTTGTACGGCCCGGGCGACAACTACCACCCGACCAACAGCCACGTCATTCCGGCGCTGCTGCGCAAATTCCACGAAGCCAAGGTGCGCAATGAGGCCACGGTGACGGTGTGGGGCACGGGCACACCGCGCCGCGAGTTTCTGTACAGCGACGACATGGCCGACGCCTGCGTCTTCCTGATGAACCTGCCCGCTGAGCGCTACACCGCGCTGCTGGGCAGCGACGAAACGGTCAGCGGCCGCTTCGAGCCACCGCTGGTGAACATTGGCGTGGGCAGCGACGTGACCATCGCCGAACTGGCCGCCTTGGTGGCCAAGGTGGTGGGCTACAGCGGCGGCATCGTCTACGACAGTAGCAAGCCCGACGGCACGCCGCGCAAGCTGATGGATGTGGGGCTGCTGAACAGCACAGGCTGGGCGGCGCGCACGGGGCTGGAAGACGGCTTGCGGGTGGCTTACGCGGAGTTCGCGGCCAGTCAGGGCTGACGAAGCTAACGCAACTGACGCGGTTGACGCAACTAACGCAACTGCGCGTGGCTGCGTATCCAGTCGGCGAAGCCGGCTTCGTCCAGCGTGCCGGATGCGACGGCCAACATGGTCAAAACGGCATCGGCCTGCTGCGCTTTCAGCCGCTGGCCGTTCAGCGCCAGAAACAAGCCGACGGACAGAAAAGCTGCGCGCTTGTTGCCGTCGACGAAAGCGTGATTCTTCGCCAGGCCCAGGCCATAGCTGGCCGCCAGCGCAGCCAGATCCGGTTCGCCGTAGGCTGCCGGATTCAGAGGCCGCGCCAAGGCAGAGTCCAACAAGCCCTCATCGCGCAAGCCCGCAGCGCCACCGTGCTCGGCCAGACTGTCGGGGTGCAGCAGCAGCAAGGCCCGTTTGTCGATCCAACGCCAGCTCATTTGGCCAGCTCGCGAAAGGTCTCCTTGTAGTCGCGCATGAACTCGCTACCCAGCGCGAGCTGCTCTGCGACGGCAGGGTCGTACGGCGTGATCGCCACCCCGTCCGGCGTGTCCGTCACGAACACCGAATCTCCCTTTTCCAGCTTCAGCCGCGCCAGGATTTCCTTGGGCAGGATCAGGCCCAGGGAGTTGCCGATTTGGGTGATCTTGAGGGCGGTCATGGCTCTTCCTGAAGTTATTACTTTTGTAATACTAAACCCCGATATCGCGCTGGCGCAAGTACCCGGGCGGGCGACACAGGCCCTTGCACTTGACCCGTTAAGCTGCCCCGCATGAGGACGATAAAGCTCAGGTACCACCCAGCCGACCGGACTGAAAGCCGGTTGAAGCGGGTGGTGACCTGGCTTCTCTATCGCGAGACAACCTCATGTTCTGGATTTCGACTGCGCGACCCGTGGCCATGCTGTCCGGCTGCTTGCTGACGGTGGTATTGGCAGGGTGCGGTGGCGGCGGTAGTGGCGGTGCCAGTGGCAGTTCGAACCCCGCAGCTACTGCCATGACCGACACCGCTGCACCTGCACCTGCATCTGCAGCCCCCCCTGCGGCCAGTAGCGCAACGGGCAGCGAGGTGGCGACCTCCACCGCGACCTCTGTCAACTCCACGCCTATCGCCATCGACGTCCCGGCGGAGACCAGCCTGAACGGCAACGCCAGCTTGTCCTTGTCCGGACTGTCGGACATGCCCGTGGCGGCGACGGCGCTGTCGGCCGGCAATTCCAACGCGAGCCGAACGTACTTCGTCGACAGTCGCAACGGCAATGACATCAACAACGGCCTAGCCGAAACACCGGGCACAGACGGCAACGGTCCCTGGAAAACGCTGGCGCGCGTGACGCAGTCCACGCTCGGCCCGGGCGACACGCTGCGCCTGGCCTGCGGCGGCGAATGGAACGAGACGCTGCGGCTGCCTGCTTCCGGCGGCGCCAATCGTCCCGTTACCGTGACAGGCGCCTCGGCGACCTGTGCCGTCAAGCCGGCCATCAACGGCGGCGTGGCCCTGGCAACAGCCAGCTGGACCGTGCACAGCGGCAAAGTGTTCAAGGTCAGCCTGGACCGCGCGCCCTTGTTGCTGGCCTCCAGCGACCTGCCTTGGAGCGAGGCACACCACCCGAATCGCGGTTACCTGGCGGCCGACCCCAACTCGCCGTACCTGACCTTGGCGGCTGACGGCAACGGCGTCGCTGACACGGTCGGCAGCGGCAGCACAGTGCTCAGTACGGGCAGCGATCTGGTGCTGCCAGCCGGCACGAACCTGGCGAACGGCGCTCGCATGCGCGTCCGAACCGGCGCGTGGCTGATGGACGAATCGCCGATCACCGCCTTCGCCAGTAACCGCGTGACCCTGGCCAATCGCACCAGCCTCCCCATCAAGGCGGGCTGGGGCTATTTGCTGCTCGGTCAACTGTGGATGGTGGACAGCGCTGGCGAGTGGTTCTACGACCCCACGGCGAAGATGCTCTACGCCTACATGGCCAGCGGCCTGGCGCCGTCCAACCCCGTGCGCGCCACGGTGCTGGCCACCGGCATCGACCTGACGAACCTCTCGCAGGTGGTTGTGGACGGCCTGGCCGTGCGCAACGTCGGCACCGGCGCCGACCTGCGCGGCACCCAGGCCGTGGTGCTGCGCAATTCGGTCATCGAGGACGTCGCCAACAACGGCGTTGACGCCACCGGCAGCAACGGCCTCACCATCGAATCCAGCGCCTTCATGCGCAGCGGTGCAGATGCCATTTCGGGCTGGCGCGACGGCTATGCCATGGCCACGGCCATGACGATCCGCAACAACCTGGTCCGCGACAGTGGCGTGCAGATGCAGGGTGAACAGCCGCTGAGCCTGCCGCGCCGCTCGTACGCAGCGATATATGCCGGCCCGTCATCAACGATCACTGGCAATGTCGTCGTCAACGCCGGCTACATCGGCATCCGGCTGATGGGCAACAGTCTGGTCGAGAACAACTTCGTTTTCGGTGCCTGCAGCGTGCTCGACGACTGCGCCGGCATCTACATCTGGTCTAACAAAGACAGTGTGATCCGCGGCAACACGGTCGCCCGCACACGCGGCGCCTTGGCCGGCAAGTCGCCTTCAGAAGGCCGCAGCCTGGCCCACGGCATCTACCTCGACGAGATGGTCACGGGCGTTACGGTGGAGCGCAACACCGTGATCGACGCCGACAACGGCATCCTGCTGCATGTCTCAGCCAACAACATCGTGCGGAACAACCGGCTGTACGCCAACCGGCAGAGCCAGATCTGGATGCAGGCCACCGCCAACCAGTTCAACGCAGCCGGCGACGTCTTCGGGAACACCGTTGAGGGCAACCTGATCGCCGCCATCTACCCGGGGTCAACCGGTTTGCTGCTCGACACAGCCTACGCCTCGGTGGCCGGCTTCGGCAGCTTCGATCGCAACCGCTATCTCGACCGCACAGCGCCAACGGCGGTGGCGGAAATCAGCACTGTGCGCAGTCGCGGCTACACCTTCGCGCAGTGGCAGGACGCAATGGCCGGTGACATGCCGCTAGCGCGCGACACACTGGGCAGCGCCGTGAGTGGCGCCAACTTTGCGACCTATCGCGTCGCCAGCGGCAACCTCGTGCCCAACGCCAGCCTGGCCAACAACGCGGCGGGCTGGGGGAGCTACAACGCTGTCGTGCCGTACGGCACCGTGTACCGCGAGGCCTGCCCCGCTGGCACGTGCTTGCGTTACGTCGCCGGTGGCTCGTCGGGTGGCCCCTACTCGCCCAACTTCGCGGTGGTCAAGGGTCAGTGGTATCGCTTGACCGTCGATCTCAGCACCCAAACCGACAACCAGTTGGTGTACCTCATCGTTCGGCGCGGCGGCGGCGGCAACAACGGCTTCGAGTCACTGAGTTCGCGCAGCCTGACGCTCAATGCAAACCGCGCCTGGCAGCGCAACAGCATGCTTTTTCAGGCGACGCAGACGATCAACGTCAGCGACCCGATTACCGGCGACTACGGGGCCCGCTTCGACATCGAGGGCATCGCCAGCGGCCAGTCCGTCAGCCTGGCTAACGTTGAACTGGTGGCGGTGGCGCCCGACGCCACTTCACAGGTCTCGGGCACGTTGATCAACATCGGCGCCACAGCACAGAGCTTCGCCTGTCCGACCCAGGCCACGCTGGCCGCGCTGTGCGGCAAGTTCAAGCGCTTGTCCGACGACACCGCCATCACCTGGCCAGCCAGCGTGGCGGCCTTCAGCAGCTTGATCTACTACGGTCAGGAACCGACGCTGGTGGACAGCGACGGGGACGGTATCCCTGACGTCCAGGATCAATGTCCGGGTACGCCAGCGGGCACCGCCGTCAATGCCAGCGGATGCGGCTTGACGCTGCAATAGCGGTCACGCGCGCCATAACTGCCACAACTGCCGAAGGGCAGCGAACACGAAGACCGTGTTCGTGACCAGGTAACGGCGCCACAGGCGTCGCGGCTCGCTGGCCAGCCGGTGCAGCCATTCCAGCCCGGCGCGCTGCGCCCACAGCGGTGCGCGGCGGATGGTGCCGGCGTGGTAGTCAAACGCCGCACCCACACCGACCATCACTGCATCGACACGCCCCCGGTGCGCGTCCATCCAAAGCTCCTGCTTGGGGCAACCCAGGCTGACCCAGACCACACCGGCACCCGATGCGTTGATGGCGGCCACGGCCGCTGCATCTTCGGCCGCCGACAACGCGCGAAAAGGCGGCGACCACGCGCCGGCGATGCGCAGCGCCGGGAAAGCCTGGCGCAGACGCGCCTGCAGCAGCGTCAGCGTCTGATCAGTGCCGCCGTACAGGTAAATAGCCGGCGCATCGGCGCCCAGCGCCGCAGCCAGTTCGCACCAGCGCCACATCAGATCGGGGCCGTTGATGCGCGCCTGC
>JBBQAI010000226.1:0-2032 GCA_038316205.1 Burkholderiales bacterium | reverse complement strand
GACGCCCTCATTACGGAAGTTGCGGTTGATTTCGAAGACCCGTTCGACGCCGCCGACGACAAGTCGCTTCAAGTACAGCTCGGGCGCGATGCGCAGGAACATCTCCTGGTCCAGCGCGTTGTGGTGCGTCGTGAAAGGCTTGGCATTCGCGCCGCCCGGTATGGGGTGCAGCATCGGCGTTTCCACTTCCAGGAAACGGTGCTCGACCATGTACGCCCGGATGGCGCTGACCGCCTTGCTGCGCGCCACGAAGCGCGTGCGCGCGGTGTCGTCGGTGATCAGGTCCACGTAGCGCTGGCGGTATTTCTGTTCCTGGTCGGCCATGCCGTGGAACTTGTCGGGCAGCGGGCGCAGGCTCTTGGTCAACATGCGCACCGTGCTGGCCTTGATCGACAACTCGCCGGTCTTGGTGCGGAACAGCGTGCCCTCGCAGGCAATGATGTCGCCCAGGTCCCAATGTTTGAAAGCCGCCAGCGCTTCGGCGCCCACAGCGTCTTGCGTGATGTAAAGCTGGATGCGACCGTGGGTCAGGCCGAAGCTGCCGTCCTGAACGGTGGCGAAGCAGGCCTTGCCCATCACGCGCTTGAGCATCATGCGGCCCGCCACCTTCACTGCGACGGCTTGCGGTTCCAGGTCCACATTTTCGATGTGCCCATATTTCTGGTGCAGATCGGCCGCGTGGTGGGTGGGTTTGAAGTCGTTCGGGAAGGCGATACCGGCGGCGCGGATGGCGGCCAGTTTTTCGCGCCGCTCGGTGATCAGCTGGTTCTCGTCCGGAGGTGCCAAGGCGGCGGCTGCGGCCGGGCTGGTGTGGGGTGCGTGCTGGGTCATAACCGCGCATTCTAGAAACCTCGCCTTGCACTGCCTTGGCGCCCGTCATCACCGCCCTTGGCAACGTCGTCAGCGCCGCCGGGGTGGGGTGTGATAATTCCGGCCGCCCCGTCGTCCGTCCCCTAACCCGCCGGGCGCACCCCCATCCAAACCCATGAGCCGTTGGCGCGAGCACCTGCAGTCGCAGACCTATTTCCTCGGTCTGGCGGCCCTCAACACCGTGCACGGCCTGCTGCCCTTTCGCCTGCGACCGCTGCTTTACCGACTGTGCCGTTACGACATCGCCGCGACAGCCACCCTGCAGGGCGGTGTGCGCTTCTTCCACATCGGCCGCCTGCAGGTGGGTGCCGGCACGCTGGTCAACCGCGGCGTGCTGCTGGACAACCGCGCCGGCATCACCATCGGCCAGCAGGTGTCCATCGCCCACGACGTGCGCATTTACACGCTGGGCCACGACCCGCACGATGCGGGCTTCGCCACCAAGGGCCAGCCGGTGCAGATCGACGACCACGCCGTGGTCTTTGCCGGCGCGATGATCATGCCCGGCGTGCACCTGGGGCGCGGCGCGGTGGTGATGGCCGGTGCGGTGGTGACGAAAGACGTGCCGCCGCTGCGCATGGTGGGTGGCAACCCGGCGCGCGACATCGGGCCGCGCGAGCTGGACCCGCAGTACCGCCTCGGCCGGCGCTACTGGTTCGCGCATTGAATTCGCCGCCCACCGGTATCGCCGTCGTCGATGGCGGCTCCTTCGTGCTGCCTTATGACCACGGCCTAGTCAGCGGCTTGGTGCGTCAAGGCCACGCGGTCACTGTATTCGCTTCGCGTACTCGGTTCAACGCCGAGTTCCTGGACGATCTTCGAACAATGGCCGGTGTGAGCGTGGTGGACCGCGCGGTTTCGGGCAGCGTCAGTGCACGCCTGCAAGGTGTGTGGGCCTACGCCGGCTTGCTGCTGGCGCTGTGGACAAAGCGCCGCGAATTTGCCACCGTCAACCTGCAGTTCAGCGTGTTGTGGCCGCTGGAGCTGCCGCTGTGGTGGCTGCTGCGAAGCCGCCTCGTCTACACCGTGCACAACGCCGTGCCCCACGGCCATACCGGCCGGCAGCACGCGCCCACGCGCTGGATCGCCACGCTGGCGCGGCAACTGGTCTTCGTCAGCGCGGCCACGCGTGACGACTTCCTGCGTCGCTATGGCGAGGGCT
>JBBQAI010000228.1:0-1869 GCA_038316205.1 Burkholderiales bacterium | reverse complement strand
CTGTTGAGCCAGGCCACCAGCGCGCTCTCGGGCATCATCGCCTCGATGCCGGGCAACACGCTCGGGTCGGCGCGCCGCAGCGCCACCTCGTGCAGAAAATCGACCAGTTGCGGCGCCACCGGCACACCGGCCAGTTGCAGGGCCCACTGCAGCACCGACAGGTAGGCGTCGAAGCGTTTCGACGCCAGCAGGGTGCCGCGCGCCGGGCATGCCACACGCACCACGCGCTCGACCTTGATGCCCTTCGCCAGCGCCATCTTCACCAGCGCCTGCAAATCGGCCCGGTGGGTCGCGTAACGTTCGTCCTTGAACAAAGCCAGCTGATCGTCACTCAGGGCGCCACCGCCGCAGGCGCGCGCCAGCACTTCAGCCACCAGTCCGCCGCGCGAATGGGTGACAAGGTGCAGGCGTGCACCCGCCGGAAGCGCGCGCACCAGCGCCAGCGCGTTGGTGATCGGGCTTTCGCCCATGGTCGGGTGGTCGAGCGCGTAGACCCGTCCCCGGTATTGCGTGAACAGGTCACGCACTGCTTGCGGATGCAGAGTCCACAGTTTCCCGAAGGTGCTGACGGTGTCCACGAAGGTGCCGTGCACCAGCACCAGCAAGGGGCCGCCGTCTGCCGCCGCGTCGACCTTGAGCCGCTTCAAGCCGCTGCCCTTGAGTGATGCCGGCAAGGCCTCCGCGGCCAGCTGGTAGACGCCTTCGTCCACCGCGCCGTCCACCTTGAGCGTGATGGCCGCGGTGGCCAGATCGACGGCCGGGTCCTTGAACAGCCCGGTCACCACATCGACCGCGCTCAGTACCGCCTGACCCATCCAGCCACGCGTCGCGCCACGTGTCGATGCAGCCTCCAGCCCGGGCCAGCCCAGCTGGCCCGATACCAGCACCTCGTCCGGCTTGCCGGCGGCGATCGCGCTGCGCGTGGCGCCGGCTGCCTGTGCGCGCAACAGGTCACGTGCATCCTCGGGATGCAGCACCAGCGTCGGACCGTTGGCGATGGTCAGCACCACCACGTCTTCGCCCGGACGCGCGCTGACACGCACCGCGTCGCCAGCCCCACGCTGCGTGCCCACGCGCATCGAAGCCTTGACCGTGCCGCCGCTGCGCCCTCGCGTGGCGCCCGCCGCCACGCTGCCCGTCTGGGCCTGGCCCGATATGATGAAGGTGATGTCTTTGGCCTGGGTTGCCATGGCGCGCTCCCCTTGAGGTCAGACCGAGAACGGCGTTTGCGTCAGGAACGCGGCCGCCTTGCCGAGCACGAACAGGTTGGGCGACTGGGTGGCTGGCATGCCGGCGCGGATGCGCGCATGAAAGCTGCTGTAGTTGCCGGTGAACGTGCCGTGGTTCCATATCTTCAGCAGCTGTTCGGTGAAGGCGCCGTTGTGGTCGCCATCCATCGAGGTCTGGTTGTCCTGGCAACCGGATATCAGAATCACGGCCGGGTCGAAACTGCCGACCAGCGCGGTGGCCTGGCCGGCGGCGCCAACCTGCGCCAGCGCCACGTCCGGGTCGAGCACCGCCTTGCCGGCGGCTTTGGCGACATCCGTCTGCAGCTTGTCGTAGAACGCCTTGTGTTTTTCATAGACGCGGCGGGCCACGCTGTCGGGCATCAGCTTGGCGCGCTGCCCGGGCGGCGGGGGCGGCGGCGGCAGTTCACGCGTGACGCTGCCGCTGTGACAACTGTCCGACAACACCAGGATGCGGACACCGGCCTTGAACTTGCTGAGTTCGAAATACAACTCGTCGTCGATCAGCTGGCCGTCGAACAGGCACCAGGTTTCATCCTTGCGGTCCGCCTCATCGTGGTTTACGTCCGGTACCTGGCCGCCATGGCCCGAATAGGTCATGAAGAACAGGTCGTTCGCCTTC
>JBBQAI010000078.1:0-19394 GCA_038316205.1 Burkholderiales bacterium | reverse complement strand
TGCCCTCTTATATTACTGACCAGTCAGTCATTAACTCGCCAGCGCCTGCTGCTGTGCGCTCAGCCTGGGTCTCACCGATGTACGAATTTTCCAGCCGACTGCTCATCGCAGCCACCGCCATCGCGGGACTGAGCCAGTTGGCGGCATGCAGCCGCACCGAGCCCGCTCCCGAGCCGGTTCGGGCGGTCCGAACGATGACCCTCGGTGCCGAAACTGCGGGAGGTTCGCACGAATATGCCGCTGAGGTGCGGGCCCGTGTCGAGTCGCGCCTGGGCCTGCGCGTGGCCGGCAAGCTGGTCAGCCGCACGGCCGAAGTGGGGCAGCGTGTGAAGGCCGGGCAGGTGCTGGCGCAGATCGACACCGCCGACCTGAAGCTGGCCCAAGACGCCGCCGCAGCCGGTGCGCGCGCCGCGCAGACCAACTACGAATTCGCGGCCGCCGAGTTCAAGCGCTACCAGGCATTGCGCGAACAGGGCTTCATCGGTGCCCTCGATCTGGAACGTCGCGAGGCCAGCTTGAAGGCGCAAAAGGCGGCGCTGGACCAGGCCCAAGCCCAGGCCCAGGCGCAGAATAACCAAGCCAGCTACGGCAAGCTGCTGGCGCCGGCGGCAGGTGTGGTGCTGGGTGTGGAAGCCGAGGTGGGCGCAGTGCTGGCCGCCGGCACGACGGTGGTCCGCGTAGCCCACGACGGCCCGCGCGACGCGGTGTTCGCAGTACCCGAAGACCAACTGCCCGCCTTGCGCGCGCTGCTGGGCAAGGCGGGCGCTTTGCAGGTGGTGCCCTGGGGTGGCACGGCCGGCATGCAGGCCACCGTGCGCGAGATCGCCGCTGCCGCCGACCCGGCCACGCGCACCTTTCTCGTCAAGGCCGACATGGGCGGCACCCCGCTGCAACTGGGCCAGACCGTCAGCGTCGTCATTGCTTTGCCGCAGCAGGCGGGCATCAGCAAACTGCCACTGTCGGCAGTGACCCAGCAGCAAGGGCAGACCGCCGTGTGGCTGGTCGACCGCGCCAGCATGACCGTCAAGGCGCAGGCCATCACGGTGGCCGGCGCCGACGACAACAGCGTCGTGGTGTCGGGCGGCCTGAGCCCGGGGCAGATCGTCGTGACCGCCGGCGTGCATGCGCTGTCGCCCGGGCAGAAGGTGGCTTTCTACGAGGCCCCGCCTGCCACGCCCGCGCCTTTGTCTAAGCCGGTGCCGTCGGCATCGGCAGCCAGCCGCTGATCGGGGTCGGCCATGCGCAACACAGACGACCGAGCGCCTTCGCGCGCCCATCCAAGTGACCCGGTCGCGTCGCGCTTCAACGTTTCCCGCTGGGCGCTCGAGCATCCCGCACTGACGCGCTACCTGATGGTGGTGCTGATGCTGCTGGGCATCGCGGCCTACTTCCAACTCGGGCAGGATGAAGACCCGCCCTTCACCTTTCGCGCAATGGTGGTGCAGGCTTTCTGGCCCGGTGCCAGTGCCTTGCAGATGGCCGAACAGGTCACCGACAAGATCGAGAAGACGCTGCAGGAAGTGCCCTACGCCGACAAGATCCGCAGCTACACCAAGCCCGGTGAATCGCTGACCATCTTCCAGCTAAAAGACAGCTCACCGCCCACCGCTGTCACCAACAGCTGGTACCAGGCACGCAAGCGCATCGCCGACATGCGCGGGGCGCTGCCCAGCGGCGTCGTCGGCCCGGTCTTCAACGACGATTTCGGCGACGTCTACGGCTCCATCTTTGCGCTCAGCGCCGACGGCTTCAGCCGCGAGGAACTGCGCGTGCAGGCCGAGCGCGTGCGCCAGCAGTTGCTGAAGGTGCCCGACGTGGCCAAGGTCGAGGTCTTCGGTGCGCAGGCCGAAAAAATCTTCATCGAAATCTCGCAGCGGCGCCTCGCGCAACTGGGGCTGGACTTCAACCAGGTCATCGCGCAGATCGGCGCGCAGAACGCCGTTGAAGGCGCGGGCGTGTTGAACGCGGGGCTGGAAAACTTGCAGGTTCGCGTGGGCGGCCAGTTCAACTCGGTGGACGAGTTGAAGCGCTTTCCGATCCGCGCCACCAACGCCGCCACCGGCGTGGCCAGC
Organism: Burkholderiales bacterium; assembly: GCA_038316205.1. Taxonomy (GTDB): domain Bacteria; phylum Pseudomonadota; class Gammaproteobacteria; order Burkholderiales; family Burkholderiaceae_C; genus Rubrivivax. The sequence goes on along the minus strand of JBBQAI010000078.1, from coordinate 17,322 downwards.
ACGCTGCGTCTGGGTGACCTGGCCGATGTGCGCCGCGACTACGCCGACCCGCCCAGTATCAAGGTGCGTTACCAGGGGCAAGAGGTGATTGCGCTGGGCGTTGCGATGGGCAAGGGCGGCGACATCATCGCGCTGGGCAAGGCCTTGCAGACCGTGGTTGCGCAGGTACAAAAGGACCTGCCGCTGGGCATCACGGTGCACCAGGTGCAAGACCAGCCGCAGGCCGTGACGCGATCGGTGGGTGAATTTGTTGGCGTGCTGATCGAGGCCGTGGTCATCGTGCTGCTGGTCAGTTTCATCAGCCTGGGCTTGCACTTCAAGCCTGGCAGTTGGCGGCCCAAGCTGGACATCTGGCCGGGCATGGTGGTGGGCATCACGATCCCGCTGGTCATGGCCATCACCTTCGTGGTCATGTACTACTGGGGCGTGGGCCTGCACAAGATCTCGCTGGGCAGCCTGATCATCGCGCTGGGCCTGCTGGTGGACGACGCCATCATTGCTGTCGAGATGATGGTGCGCAAGCTCGAAGAGGGCTACGACAAGATGACGGCGGCCACCTACGCCTACGACGTGACGGCAATGCCGATGCTGACCGGCACCCTGATCACCGCCGCCGGGTTCTTGCCCATCGGCCTGGCCAAGTCGGTGACAGGCGAATACACCTTCGCCATCTTCGCCGTAACGGCCGCCGCGCTGGTCATCTCGTGGCTGGTCTCGGTCTTCTTCGTGCCCTACCTGGGCGCCTGGCTGCTGCACACCCACGCCAGGGCCGATGGCGCGGTCGCGGGTGCCCATCAAGGCGGCAGCGAAGGCCCACATGAACTTTTCGACACGCCTTTCTACAACGGCTTTCGTCGCGCGGTGAATTGGTGCGTCCAGCACCGCTGGATCACCATAGCCCTGACCGTGCTGAGCTTCGCGTTGGGCATCGTCGGCATGGGCCGTGTGCAGCAGCAGTTCTTCCCCGATTCCAGCCGCCCCGAGATCCTGGTGGACTTGTGGCTGCCTGAGGGTTCCACCATCCAGCAGAGCGACGAGATCGCCAAGCGCTTTGAAGCGCGGCTGATGAAGGAAGCCGGCGTGGCCAGCGTTACCACGTGGGTGGGCAGCGGCGTGCCGCGCTTCTACCTGCCGCTGGACCAGGTCTTCCCGCAGAGCAACGTCAGCCAGGTCATCTTGCTGCCGAAGAACCTGAAGGACCGCGAGGCGTTGCGCCTGCGCATGCCGCAACTGCTGGCCACCGAATTCCCCGAGGTTCGCGGCCGCGTGAAGCTGCTGCCCAACGGTCCGCCCGTGCCCTATCCGGTGCAGTTCCGCGTCGTCGGCATCGACGCCTTGCAGGTTCGCGGCTGGGCCGACCAGGCGAAGGAGTTGCTGCGCGCCAACCCCAGCATGCGCGGCGTCAACGACAACTGGAATGAAGCGATCAAGGTCCTGAGCCTGACCATCGACCAGGACAAGGCGCGCGCCCTGGGCGTCACCAGCCAAGCGATAGCGCAGGCTTCGCGCACGATCCTGTCGGGCACCAACATCGGCCAGTACCGCGAGGGCGACAAGCTGATCGACATCGTGCTGCGCCAGCCGCTGGAAGAGCGCCACGCCATCACCGACATCGGCAAGGCCTACATGCCCACCGCCAGCGGCCGCGCGGTACCGCTGACTCAGATCGCCAAGGTCGGCTTCACCTGGGAACCGGGTGTGCTGTGGCGCGAAGGCCGCAACTTCGCGGTGACCATTCAGGGCGACGTGGTCGAAGGCGTGCAGGGCCCGACCGTCACCGCGCAGGTCTGGCCGCAACTGCAGGCGCTGGCCTCCAAGATGCCGCCGGGCTACGGCATCGAGGTGGCCGGCGCTGTCGAAGAGGCCAGCAAGGGGCAGGGCTCGATCGCCGCCGGTGCGCCGGTGATGCTGTTCCTGATCTTCACCTTGCTGATGCTGCAGCTGCAAAGCTTCAGCCGCGCCGTGCTGGTCTTCCTGACCGGGCCTTTGGGCCTACCTGGCGTGGCGGCGGCTCTGCTGCTGCTGAACCGGCCTTTCGGCTTCGTCGCGCTGTTGGGCGTGATCGCGCTGATGGGCATGATCATGCGCAACTCGGTGATCCTGATCGACCAGATCGAACAGGACCGCCGCCACGGCGTGCCGGCCTGGGACGCCATCGTGGAATCGGCGGTGCGGCGCTTCAGGCCCATCGTGCTGACGGCTGCCGCCGCCGTGTTGGCCATGATCCCGCTGTCGCGCAGTGTGTTCTGGGGGCCGATGGCCGTGGCCATCATGGGCGGTCTGATCGTGGCCACGGTGCTGACCCTGCTGGCCCTGCCCGCGATGTACGCCGCCTGGTTCCGGGTCAGACGCGAGGTCGAGGGGCCGCCGCCAGCGGTTTAGAATCGCGGGTTCGCCGCTGCAGCAATGCGGCGGCAAACCACCTGCGCGGGTGGCGAAATTGGTAGACGCACCAGGTTTAGGTCCTGACGCCTTCACGGGTGTGCGGGTTCGAGTCCCGCCCCGCGCACCAGAACATCTGCAACTTAAGCTCAAACGAGACACCATGGCCGTCACTGTTGAAACCCTAGAGAAGCTCGAGCGCCGCATCACCCTGACGCTGCCGGCGACCACCATCAATGGCGAAGTCGAAGCGCGGCTGAAGAAGCTTTCGCGCACGGTCAAGGCTGACGGCTTCCGCCCCGGCAAGGTGCCGATGTCTGTGGTGGCGCAGCGCTACGGCTACCAGGTCCAGTACGAGGTGGTCAACGACCGCGTCGGCCAGGCCTTCAACGACGCCACCAACGAAGCCAAGCTGCGTGTGGCCGGTCCCCCGCGCATTGCGCAGAAGGACGAATCGCCCGAGGGCCAGTTGGCCTTTGACGCAACCTTCGAGGTCTACCCCGATGTCGCCATCGGCGACCTGACCGCCGCTGAAGTCGAGCGCGTGAGCACGGAAGTCACAGAGGCCGCCATCGACCGCACCGTCGAAATCCTGCGCAAACAGCGCCGCAGTTTCGGCCTGCGCGCCAAGGACGAAAACGCCATCGAAACCGACCGTGTCACCATTGACTTCGAAGGCAAGATCGACGGCGAGCCCTTCGCCGGCGGCAAGGCCGAAGCCTTCCAGTTCATCATCGGCGAAGGCCAGATGCTGGCGCAGTTCGACCAGGCCGTGCGGGGCATGAAGGCTGGCGAAAGCAAGACCTTCCCGTTGAGCTTCCCTGATGACTATCACGGTCAAGATGTGGCCGGCAAAGAAGCCGACTTTCTGGTCACGGTCAGCAAGATCGAAGCCCAAAACCTGCCGGCCATCGACGAAGCACTGGCCAAGTCCCTGGGCATTAAGGAAGGCACCGTCGAAGGCCTGCGCGACGACGTCAAGAAGAATCTCGAACGCGAAGTGAAGTTTCGCGTTCTGGCCCGTAACAAGGCTGCCGTGATGGACGCGTTGTCGAACGCGGCCACGCTGGATCTGCCCAACGCGCTGGTGGCCGGCGAGACCGACCGCCTGATCGAGAACGCACGTGCCGACCTGAAGCAGCGCGGCGTGAAAGACGCCGCCACCGCGCCGATTCCGGCCGAGATCTTCAAGCCGCAAGCCGAGCGCCGCGTGCGCCTGGGCTTGGTCGTGGCCGAACTGGTTCGCGCCAACAACCTACGTGCCCAGCCTGAGCAACTGCAGGCCCACATCGAAGAGCTTAGCCAGAGCTACGAGAAGCCCAGCGAGGTGATGCGCTGGTACCTCGGTGACCGCCAGCGCATGGCAGAAGTCGAGGCGGTTGTCATCGAGAACAACGTGACCGAGTTCGTGCTCAAGAGCGCGAAGGTTATCGACAAGGTGCTACCGTTCGATGAATTAATGACAGCCGCTTGACCGAGGCGAAAGGGAATTTGATGAGCGTTCAAGACACCGTTGGACTGGGCATGGTACCCATCGTGATCGAACAGTCGGGTCGGGGCGAGCGCGCTTACGACATCTACAGCCGGCTGCTGCGCGAACGCATCATCTTTCTGGTCGGTCCGGTCAATGACGGCACGGCCAATTTGGTCGTCGCGCAGATGTTGTTCCTGGAGAGCGAGAACCCCGACAAGGACATCTTTCTGTACATCAACTCGCCGGGTGGCAGCGTGAGCGCAGGCTTGTCGATTTTCGACACCATGCAGTTCATCAAGCCCGACGTGTCGACGCTGTGCATGGGCATGGCCGCCAGCATGGGTTCTTTCCTGCTGATGGCTGGTGCCAAGGGCAAGCGCTCGGCACTGCCGAATTCGCGCGTGATGATCCACCAGCCGTCGGGCGGCGCCCAGGGCCAGGCGACGGACATCGAAATTCAGGCGCGCGAGATCATCAAGACCCGCGAGCAGTTGAACCGCATCTACGCCGACCGCACCGGTCAGCCGATTGAGCGCATTGCCCTGGACATGGAGCGCGACAAATGGCTGTCGCCCGGCGAGGCCAAGGAATACGGCCTCATCGACCAGGTGCTGGACAAGCGCGCCTGAGGAAGGCGTTTACAGAGAGTGCCGAAAGGCGCCCGACCAGCACCGTCAAAGGCCCGTTTTCGGGCCTTTTTCTTGCGGAGTACGGTCGTTTCAGTTGATCTATGATGCGATGGCAGCATCGCTCACCACCCCCAAAAGCACACACATGGCAGACAAAAAGGGCGCCTCAGGCGAGAAGGTTCTTTACTGTTCGTTCTGTGGCAAAAGCCAGCACGAAGTAAAGAAACTCATCGCTGGGCCGTCGGTGTTCATCTGCGACGAATGCATCGAGCTTTGCAACGACATCATCCGGGATGAAGTCCCCGCCGACGGCAGCGCCGCCAAGACCAGCAAGTCGGATTTGCCGGTGCCCAGCGAGATCAAGACCAGCCTGGATCAATACGTCATCGGTCAAGACGTCGCCAAGCGAACCTTGGCTGTAGCGGTCTACAACCACTACAAGCGCCTCAAGCACATGGGAGCTAACGCTTCCAAAGAAGAGGTCGAACTGACCAAGAGCAACATCCTGCTGATCGGGCCCACGGGTTCGGGCAAGACACTGTTGGCGCAGACCCTGGCGCGCTTGTTGAACGTGCCTTTCGTGATCGCCGATGCCACCACGCTGACCGAAGCCGGCTACGTCGGTGAAGACGTCGAGAACATCATCCAGAAGCTGTTGCAGAACTGCAATTACGACGTCGAACGTGCGCAGCGCGGCATCGTCTACATCGACGAGATCGACAAGATCAGCCGCAAGGCCGACAACCCCAGCATCACGCGCGATGTGTCGGGTGAAGGCGTTCAGCAGGCGCTGCTGAAGCTGGTCGAAGGCACGATGGCCAGCGTGCCGCCGCAGGGCGGTCGCAAGCACCCGAATCAAGACTTCCTGCAGATCGACACGACCAACATCCTGTTCATCTGTGGTGGCGCTTTCGACGGTCTGGAAAAGGTCATCCAGAGCCGCACCGAAAAGTCGGGCATCGGCTTCTCGGCCAGCGTGCACAGCAAGAACGAGAAGCGCGCAGCCGATCTGTTCCGCGAAGCCGAGCCGCAAGACTTGATCAAGTTCGGTTTGATCCCGGAGTTGGTCGGCCGCTTGCCGGTCATCGCCACGCTGGGCGAATTGACCGAAGAGGCCATGATTCAGATCCTGACCGAGCCGAAGAACGCGCTGGTCAAGCAATACCAAAAGCTCTTCGCGATGGACGGCGTCGAGCTTGAAATCCGGCCGTCGGCGCTGCTGGCCATCGCCCGCAAGGCGCTGTTGCGCAAGACCGGTGCGCGCGGCTTGCGCTCGATCATGGAGCACTCGCTGATCGACACCATGTTCGAACTGCCGACGCTCGACGGCGTGGCCAAGGTGGTCATCGACGACCACATCATCGAAGAAGGCGCCAAGCCGTTGCTGGTGTACCGCGAGCAGAAGGCCAGCGCCTGAGCGTTCAGCGGCGGGCTCTGCGCCTGCTGGCGCAACCGGCCTACCCCCACAACTTGTATTCCTGATCTCGGGCCCCACGTGTGCCTGAGAAAGTGAGGCTTCAATGTCCGGACATCCCATCCTTCCCTCAGAGCCGATCACGCTGCCGCTGTTGCCGCTGCGCGATGTGGTCGTGTTCCCGCACATGGTCATCCCGCTGTTTGTGGGACGCCCGAAATCCATCAAGGCGCTGGAAGCCGCGATGGAGCAGGGCCGGCAGATCATGCTGGTGGCCCAAAAGGCCGCCGGCAAGGACGAGCCCAAGGCCGACGACATGTTCGACATCGGGTGCGTCAGCTCCATCCTGCAGATGCTGAAGCTGCCCGACGGCACCGTGAAGGTGTTGGTCGAAGGCGTGCAACGTGCCAACACCACGCGCATCACCGAAGACAACGACTACTTCGTCGGCGAAGTCGTGCCTGTGCAACCCGGCGCCGAGGCCACGCCCGAGGTCGAGGCCCTGCGCCGTGCGGTCACGCAGCAGTTCGATCAGTACGTCAAGCTCAACAAGAAGATCCCGCCCGAGATCCTGACCAGCATCGCGGGTATCGACGACCCGGGCCGTTTGGCCGACACCATCGCCGCGCACCTGCCGCTGAAGCTGGAAGCCAAGCAGGCCGTGCTCGACTTGTTCAGCATCGCCAAGCGACTCGAGAAGCTGCTGGAACTGCTGGAGCACGAAGTCGACATCCTGCAGGTGGAAAAGCGCATCCGTGGCCGCGTCAAGCGGCAGATGGAAAAAAGCCAGCGCGAGTACTACCTGAACGAGCAGGTCAAGGCCATCCAGAAGGAATTGGGCGACGGCGAAGAAGGTGCTGATCTCGAAGAACTCGAGAAGAAAATCAAGGCCGCTCGCATGACCAAGGAAGCGCGCAAGAAGGCCGACAGCGAGCTGAAGAAGCTCAAGCTGATGTCGCCCATGTCGGCCGAAGCCACAGTGGTGCGCAATTTCATCGACACGCTGGTCGCTTTGCCTTGGCAGAAGAAGACCAAGATCAAGCACGATCTGGCGAATGCCGAAGCCGTGCTCAACGAAGACCACTTCGGCCTGGAAAAGGTCAAGGACCGCATTCTCGAATACCTAGCCGTGCAGCAGCGCGTGGACAAGGTCAAGGCGCCCATCCTGTGCCTGGTCGGGCCGCCGGGCGTCGGTAAGACCAGTCTGGGCCAGAGCGTAGCCCGCGCTACCGGCCGCAAGTTCGTTCGCATGGCGCTGGGCGGCATGCGTGACGAGGCCGAGATCCGTGGCCACCGCCGCACCTACATCGGCAGCATGCCGGGCAAGGTGCTGCAAAGCCTTTCGAAGATCGGTGTGCGCAACCCGCTGTTCCTGCTGGACGAGATCGACAAGCTGGGCATGGACTTCCGTGGCGACCCGTCGTCGGCGCTGCTGGAAGTGCTGGACCCCGAGCAGAACCACACCTTCAGCGACCATTACGTCGAGGTCGATTTCGACCTTTCCGACGTGATGTTCGTGGCCACCAGCAATTCGATGAACATCCCGCCGGCCTTGCTGGACCGGATGGAAGTGATTCGCCTGGCTGGCTACACCGAGGACGAGAAGCTCAACATCGCTCAGCGCTACCTGATGCCCAAGCAGGCCACGAACAATGGCTTGAAGGAAGGCGAGATGGAAATTGCAGAATCCGCGCTGCGCGCCATCCTGCGCTACTACACGCGGGAAGCCGGTGTGCGTTCGCTGGAACGCGAGATCGGCAAGATCTGCCGCAAGGTGGTCAAGGGCATCGCGCTGAAGAAGTACGAAGGCAAGGTCGTCGTCACCGAAGACAACCTCAATGACTTCCTGGGCGTGCGCAAGTTCGATTTCGGCCGTGCCGAGAAGAAGAATCAGGTCGGTCAGGTCGTCGGCTTGGCGTGGACCGAAGTGGGCGGCGATCTGCTGACCATCGAGGCCACGGTGATGCCGGGCAAGGGCAATATCATCCGCACCGGTTCGCTGGGCGACGTGATGAAGGAATCGGTCGAAGCAGCCCGCACGGTGGTCCGTTCACGTGCCCGTCGCCTGGGCTTGAAGGACGAGATCTTCGAGAAGCGCGACATCCACATTCACGTGCCCGATGGCGCCACACCCAAGGATGGCCCGAGCGCAGGTGCGGCCATGACGACGGCCTTGGTGTCGGCCCTGCTGGGCATACCGGTACGCGCCGATGTGGCGATGACCGGCGAGATCACGCTGCGCGGTGAAGTCACTGCCATCGGTGGCCTCAAGGAAAAGTTGCTGGCAGCACACCGGGGCGGTGTGAAGACGGTGTTGATTCCCGAGGACAACGTGAAGGACTTGCAGGACATTCCCGAGAACGCCAAGAACAACCTCGAAATCGTGCCGGTGCGCTGGATCGACCAGGTGTTGGAAATCGCCCTCGAGAAGGCGCCGCAGCCTTTGCCCGATGACGACCCGGTGGCGACGGCTCCAGGTGCCAAGGCCGAAGCGGTGCCCGCCGTGGTGGTACCTCATTGAGCGCGACATTTGCCCCAGCCCATCTGAGTCGAGGCGCAGCAGAAAATTTCTGACGACCCTTGCAAGAATTAAGAAAATCGCCATATACTGCAAAGCTCGAAGCGGTCAAGGTGGCACTTGACTGAAGCGGAACGATAGCAAAGAAAGCCGCAGCGATGAGAAGCATTGTTGGCGAGACTCAAACGTGCATGCGCTGCAAAATGCGGGATTAGCTCAGTTGGTAGAGCGATACCTTGCCAAGGTATAGGTCGAGAGTTCGAGTCTCTTATCCCGCTCCAAACATCAAATACAGGGAAGCTTCGGCTTCCCTTCTTTTTGGCTGAAAATGAAGCCTTTGGCGCGATAGCAAATCGGTTATGCAACGGATTGCAAATCCGTCTAGCCCGGTTCGACTCCGGGTCGCGCCTCCAGATTTTTCTGTGGAAATCAAAGACTTAGACGCCTCGCAACTGCGGAGGCTTTTTGGCTCAGGGGCTCAAGCTGGCTCGAACCGGTTCGCGGCTACCTCAAATTGCTAGCGTTGCTACAGTGAGACGGATTATTTTGTCCGTCCAGGGTCATAGCGGCACTAGCAGCCGTTTGACGAGCGCGCTGACGACGCTGGCTGGGTCGCGATCGCTGGGTCGCAGTACGCACGCCAGCAGGTCTTGACCGGCGAAGACGTACAGCGGCGAGTAGCAGTAGTTGTCGTAGTAGGCATGAAAGTACCCGCGCTCGCGCTCATGCTCGCCGTGCAGCGGTACTTGGGTGGCGTCGATGTCCAGCACCAACCCCTTGGGCGCCTTGGCGTGGCTGGCACTGAACTGCTCGATCAGTACGCCGTGCAGCGCGGCGGCATGCGCCGGCGTGGCGCCGGTCTACAAGCGGCTCAAGGTCGGCCCGCTGGCCAGGGGCTCTGCGCGGCCCACCGCCATCTGCATCGCCAAGTCATTGCGCAGCACGTTGTGGTCGCACACGTCGGACCACCCCGGCACAGGCCGTAGTTGCGCTGCGCAAGCATGCTGTGCACGCTGTGGGCAACGCTGGCACTGCGACGCTCATCGCCAAGTGCCTGAGCAGCAGCACGCGTCAATCCGATGCGCTCATCCAACGGCTTGAGCAACACCACACCGCCATCGCTGACGATGTCGCCACCATCGAATGCAGCCTGGACGACACGGCGTCCCACCTTGCCAAACTGAATGGACTCATCGGTACACTTTGGCATCGGCGGTCCTCGGTTGAGATAGGGGGTCAGATACCGATGACAACGCGCTTCGGCACGAGGCTGCCGACCTACTGCTCGTGAAATATCCGGGTTAGCGCCACGCTAGGGTGAAGTCGGTCACACGGGTGTCGCCGCCGACATAGCCGCTCGCCTTGATCTCGCGGTACAGCGCCTTGGCCGTGCGCCGCTCGTGCTTGGGCCGCCGGGAGTCGGCCTTCAGGGCCTGCTTGAGCGCCTCGTGGAAGACCGTGAGCTTGCTCGGTTGCTCGCTGCGCCGGTATTTCGTTGGGTCATCCAATGCACCGTTGAGCCACTTGGCCACCTGTTGCGCGACGGGCCCGTGATGCGCGAGATCTCGCGCTCCGACTTCTTCTTCCGGGTGTTCAAACGCCGGATCCTGCCAAACATGTCCATGGTGATCAGTCCTCGTCCCGTGCTGAAAAAAATTGCAGCAGGGTAGGTTGTTCACCTGGCTCAGTTTTCGGTTGGTGCCAACAAACTAGTGTCCGCAGTGGCTCAGCGAGAGCGCCTGTTGGCAGGCACAGAGGTCCCGAACCCGCCGCGCTCTGTCGGCGTGTGCCTGAACTGTCCCTAGGCGAAGGGGTGCCGTGCGACCTACCCGGACCCTTGTCGAGGTCGCCAAAGCCAGCATTGACAGCACCTAGGCCATGTTGGTATTTTCGAAAGCTCATCGGCGCGGTCAGCCACGGGGTTTTGAGCATCAGGTCTTGTTCGTCTCACGACTCCCCGCCGAATGGAGGGAAAGTGGAGGGTGACGGGCAAGATCAAAAGGGCAGGAGCGAGCGTTGGCGTGGGCTATAGCGGGATTTCAACACCACGATCGACACACATGTGAGCATCAACCCGGCTCGGCAGCCCGTTTTGCTGTGCGCAGCCCAACAAAAAGCCCGTCAGTGCGCGGGCTTTTTTCGGCTCGGCCTGAGGCGAGAGCCTCAACCCGATGCGAGTGCCAGTGTCGCCGTCTCGAAGGCGCCTTCCAATGTGACCACTGGATTGATGTTCTGAGCGAGGCTGCCTTTCGGGCCCTGCACCAGTTCATAGGTCACGCGCCCGCCTTGCTTGAGGGTGCGGAAGCCCTCCATTTGGATGGCCGAGAAGTGCGCGAAGACATCGGCACCACCGCCCTCGGGTTCGATGAATCCAAACCCCTTGGCATCGTTGAACCATTTGACCATTCCGAACGCCATGGTGAGCACCTTTTCCTTGACTGCAGCGGAAATTGTTCCGCGCCCGCGCAGCGCTGTCAAGGTTTCGCCGAATGATTAGCTCCAAATTGGCTCGACAAAAACTCGTCAATTGGGCTGATGGTGCCAAGCTTGGCGGGCAAACCTGCTTCTGCTCCGGGCTTGAAGTCTGCCGGCCTGGGTCAATATGCCACTCCTCACTGCACTTGTGACCCCGCCCCACGCGCACGCAGACCAACTCGATAGAATGGATCATGCCCGAGGAAAATCCACCGTCGCCCCCAGCGATGCCGCCTGCACCGAACCGCGAAGGCGGCCAGGGTTCGGTGGTCGCAGAGCGCAAGGCCGCGAGGACTAAGCCGCCACAGCTTTATCAGGTCGTGATGCTCAACGACGACTACACACCGATGGAGTTCGTCGTGATGATGCTGCAGCAATACTTCCAGCGTGACCCGGATTCGGCCACGCTCATCATGTTGAAGATTCACCACGAGGGACGCGGCATTTGTGGCGTCTACACGAAAGACGTCGCCGCGACGAAAGTCGAATTGGTACTCACCGCGGCCCGCCGCGATGGGCATCCGTTGCAATGCATTATGGAGGCCGCATGATCGCGCAAGAGCTTGAAGTCAGCCTGCACATGGCGTTTGTCGAAGCACGCCAGCAGCGCCACGAATTCATCACCGTCGAGCACTTGCTCATGGCGCTGCTGGATAACCCCTCAGCCGCTGAAGTGCTGCGCGCTTGCGCAGCCAACATCGAGGACTTGCGCAAGAGCCTGTCCACCTTCATCAAGGAACACACGCCGACGGTGGGCGGTTCCGAAGAGGTGGACACGCAGCCCACGCTCGGGTTCCAGCGTGTGATCCAGCGCGCCATCATGCATGTGCAAAGCACGGGCAGTGGCAAGAAAGAGGTCACGGGCGCCAACGTACTGGTGGCCATCTTTGGCGAGAAAGACTCGCACGCCGTCTACTACCTGCACCAGCAGGGCGTGACGCGCCTGGACGTGGTGAACTTCATCGCACATGGCATCAAGAAGTCCGACCCGCCCGAGCCCGCCAAGGGCAATGACGCGCCCAGCAGCGGCAGCAGCGAAGGTGAGAAGGAAGAGGGTGGTGATGCCAAGGGATCGCCACTGGACCAGTTCACGCAGAACCTGAACCAGCTCGCCTTGCAGGGCAAGATCGACCCGCTGATCGGCCGCGAACACGAGGTCGAGCGCGTGATTCAGGTGTTGTGCCGCCGCCGCAAGAACAATCCCTTGCTGGTTGGCGAAGCCGGCGTCGGCAAGACCGCCATCGCTGAAGGCCTGGCTTGGCGTATCACCGAAAAAGACGTGCCCGAAGTGCTGGCCGACGCCATCGTCTACTCGCTGGACATGGGTGCACTGCTGGCCGGCACCAAGTACCGCGGCGACTTCGAGCAGCGCTTGAAAGGCGTGCTCAAGCAGCTAAAGGACCAGCCCAACGCCATTCTGTTCATCGACGAGATCCACACCCTCATCGGCGCGGGTGCGGCGTCTGGCGGTACGCTGGACGCATCGAACTTGCTCAAGCCTGCGCTGAGCAGCGGTGCCATGAAATGCATCGGAGCCACCACCTTCACCGAGTACCGTGGCATCTTCGAGAAAGACGCGGCACTGTCGCGGCGCTTCCAGAAGGTCGATGTCGTCGAGCCTTCGGTGGAGCAGACCATCGAGATCCTGAAGGGCTTGAAGAGCCGTTTTGAAGAGCACCACAGCGTGAAGTACGCGGTGGGCGCGCTGCAGGCGGTGGCGGAGTTGTCGGCCAAGTTCATCAACGACCGCCACCTGCCCGACAAGGCCATCGACGTCATCGACGAAGCCGGGGCCGCCCAACGGATCCTGCCGGCCAACAAACGCAAGAAGACCATCACGCGCCTCGAGGTCGAAGAGATCGTCGCGAAGATTGCGCGCATCCCACCGGCTTCGGTGTCCAGCGATGACCGCAGCAAGCTCAAGACGCTGGACCGCGACCTGAAGAGCGTGGTCTTCGGGCAAGAACCGGCCATCGATGCCTTGGCGGCCTCCATCAAGATGGCTCGCTCGGGCTTGGGCAAGGGCGACAAGCCCATTGGCTCCTTCCTGTTCAGCGGCCCCACGGGCGTGGGCAAAACCGAGGTCGCCAAGCAGTTGGCCTACGTGTTGGGCATTGACCTGATCCGCTTCGATATGTCCGAGTACATGGAGCGCCACGCGGTCAGCCGCCTGATCGGTGCGCCTCCCGGCTATGTCGGTTTCGACCAGGGCGGCCTGCTGACCGAGGCTGTCACCAAGAAGCCGCATTCGGTGCTGCTGATGGACGAGATCGAGAAGGCGCACCCCGATGTCTTCAACGTGCTGCTGCAGGTCATGGACCACGGCACACTGACCGACAACAACGGGCGCAAGGCCGACTTCCGCAACGTCATCATCATCATGACGACGAACGCGGGCGCCGAGACCATGAACAAGGCCACCATCGGCTTCCTGAACAAACGCGAGCAGGGCGACGAGATGGCCGACATTAAGCGCCTGTTCACGCCCGAGTTCCGCAACCGCCTCGACGCCATCGTCAACTTCCGTTCACTCGACGAAGACATCATCCTGCGGGTGGTGGACAAGTTCTTGCTGCAACTGGAAGCGCAGCTAGCCGAGAAGAAGGTTGATGTGACGTTCTCAGACACGCTGCGCAAACACCTGGCCAAGAAGGGTTTCGACCCCTTGATGGGCGCACGGCCGATGCAGCGCCTGATTCAGGACACCATACGCCGCGCCTTGGCCGACGAACTGCTGTTCGGGCGCCTGGTCGACGGTGGCCGCCTGAGCGTGGACATGGACGACAAGGACGAGGTGGTGCTGGACATTCAGCCACCGAAGAAGAGCGACAAGCCGCGCGCCGAGGCGGCAGCCGCTTAATTTCTGCGCCTGGCCGCCGGTTGTTCAGCAACCGGGTCTTGCTGGTAGTAGCGAACGAACATCCCGTACAGCGCGGGATGTTCGTTTTTCATTTCGGCGGGCGTGACGAAAAAGGCCTCGCTGGCGACCGCGAAGAATTCAGTCGGTGACTCGGTGCCGTAAGCGTCCACGGCTGTCGTCTCGCCGTCATCAACGCGCTGGGCGAACGCTTGGTAGCTGCTGTCCATCACGGCGCGCCACTCGGCGGCAGGCAGACCTGCTGGTAGCCGAGGTTGCGCGCCAGCCTCGCCAACCGCGAGGTCCAGCACGTGCGCGAATTCGTGGATCACGACGTTGTAGGCGCCGCCTTCCTGACGCCCCGCCGCACGCACATCGCGCCACGACAGCATCACGGGGCCGCCTTGCACCGCCTCGCCGGCCAGCACCTCTTCGTAGCTGTGGACGATGCCGTCTTCGTCGGTGACTTCGCGCGCAGCCCGCACCTGGTCGGCGTGCACGACGATACCGACGAAACCGTCGTAATGGTGCAAGCCCAGGCGCAGCACCGGCAACACCGCCTGAGCGGCGATAGCCACCACCATCGCATCGCTCAGGCGCAAGTCGCCGATGGCGTTGAATTCCTTGCGGTCCAGGAACAGGCTGGTCAGGCGTCGCAAATCGCGAGCGCCCGGGTCGTCGCGGCGTTGCAGAAACGGGTAGCGCACCAGCGTGCGTTTCCACAGATCGTCGGGAATGGCGCGCCGCTGCACGGCCGCCTCTTCGCGCCGCTGGCGCAGGGCGCGCAGCCAGCGGCCGACCGGTGTCACGGCTCAGGTGCCCGTTGAAGGGGCGACGCGCGCGAAGCCGTCACGCCCCAGGCGCAAGATCTCGGCGCGCTGAGCGGTATCCAGATCCCAGTCGCTCAGCACGTGGCGCTTGAAACCAGGGGCCAGCAGGTCGCTGCCGGGCTTGTGCGTGTGGCCGTGAACCAGTTCGGCGACGCCCATCGCGTGCATCCAGCGCACCGCTTCGGCGCTGTCGATGTCGATGTCGGCATTGCCGTCAAAGCGCGGGCGTGAAGCGCTGACGCGCCGAATGTCGCGCGCAATGGCCAGGCGTTCGGCCAGCGGTTTGGCGAGAAAATCAGCTTGCCAGACCCGGCTGCGAACCTCGCGCCTGAAGGCCTGGTAGGGCAGGTCGTCAAGGCACAGCGCGTCGCCGTGACTGAGCAGCACGCGCTGCCCCCAGCCCTGCAGCACGGTGGGGTCGGGCAAGGCCATCGAGCCGCAGGCGCGCAGCATCGCCGAGCCGACCAGAAAGTCGCGGTTGCCGGCCATGAAGGCCAACTGCTTGCGGCTGGCGGCTTCGCTCAGCACGTCGACACACCGCTGCTCGAAGGGCAGGCTGCGCATGTCGTCACCCACCCACAGTTCAAACAAGTCGCCGAGCATGAAAACGGCGTCGGCCGGCGTGTGGCGCAGGTGCATCGCCCAGGCCTCGAAGGTGCGCGGCATGGCCTCGCACAGGTGCAGGTCGGAGATGAAATCGATGGTCTGCCAGCTCGATGGCGCCTGCAGTTCGAAGAAGGCGGGCAGGGCGGGCGCAGCCGGCGGCGGTGTCGCTGCTCCGGCGCCCGCGCGGTCGCCCGCCTGCATCATCAGGTCAGCTCGGTCACGCGCTCGATCACCACGTCTTCCAGCGGCACGTCATCGTGGAAGCCCTTGCGGCCGGTGGCTACTTTTTCGATGGCCTGCACCACGTCCATGCCTTCGACGACGCGACCGAACACCGCGTAGCCCCAGCCTTGCGCGTTCTCGGCGCGGAAGTCGAGGAAGCCGTTGTCGACGGTGTTGATGAAGAACTGCGCGGTGGCCGAATGGGGGTCGCTGGTGCGCGCCATCGCCAGCGTGTAGCGCTTGTTCTTGACGCCGTTGTTGGCCTCGTTGGTGATGGCGTCCAGCACGGGCTTTTGCTTCATGCCGACTTCGAAGCCGCCGCCTTGCAGCATGAAGCCCTTGATCACGCGGTGGAAGACGGTGCCGTCGTAGTGGCCCTGGGCCACGTAGGCCAGGAAGTTGGCCACCGACTTCGGCGCCTTCTCATCGTCGAGTTCGACGCGCAGGGTGCCGGCGCTGGTCTTCATTTCTACGGATTTGGTCATGTCATTTCTCCAGACTTGCTTTTTTGATGAGGATGGCTTTTTCAGGCAGGTTGCCGTGCACGCCGGACGACCGTGTGGGCACGGTGCGTATCTGGTCCACGACGTCCATGCCTTCGACCACTTTGCCGAACACGGCGTAGCCGCCGCCGACTTCATCGAGACGAATGTTGTCGCCGACGTTGATGAAGAACTGCGAGGTCGCCGAATTGGGGTCGCCGGTGCGTGCCATCGCCAGGCTGCCGCGTACATTCGACAGGCCCTTACCCACCTCCAGGGCTATCGGAGCACGCGTGGGCTTTTCGCTCAGGTCGGGCCTGTAGCCGCCGGTCTGGACCATGAAGTTGTCGATGACGCGGTGGAAGATCACCCCGTCGTAGTGGCCGGCCTTGACGTAGCGCAGGAAGTTGTCGACAGACTTTGGCGCCTTCTCGGCATCCAGTTCCACGACGATGTCGCCCATGCTGGTGGCCAGGCGCACCTTTTGCGCCTGTGCGGGCGCGGTCCATGCCAGCAGGGTCGCCAGCAGCAAGCTCAGTAACAGTTTCAAGGGATCGCTCTCCTGGGGATGTTTGGGCCTGCGTCTGCAGACCGGGCGCAAGTCTAGCGGGCCGGAATGGCCGCTGGAGTCGATGTGTAAGTGGATGGCGAAGGAGGGGTCGAAGCCAGGCTGGACGGGGTCGCCAGCAGCGTACGGGCGGCTTCCAGCTTTCGCAGCAGCAGAGGGTCCATAGGGCCGCTGCGGGCCAGTTGGTCCCAGGCCTTGACGGCCAGCATCAGATGCACCTGGCCCAGATTGGCCTGCGCTGTGCGGTGGCTGGGGTCACAGCGCAGGGCTTCCTGCAGGGCCGCCAACGCTGCTTCAGGCCTCCCGGCGCGAGCCTGCAGCAGGCCGATGTTGTTGTAGGGATCGGGCAGGTCGGGGTGCTCCTGGCTGAGCACCGTGAACACCGCCAGCGCCTCGGCGTCGCGTGCCAGATCCATCAGCACCACGCCGCGCAGGAAGCGCAGTTGAGCGTCACGGGGCTGGGCGGCGACGAACTTGTCGGCGCGGGCCAGCGCCGCAGGCAAGTCGCCCCGTGTAATGAGGGTGCGGACCTCGGTCACTTCGTCGGCGCGGGCAGCGGGGGTGGCGACAGCGGTGGCGAAAATGCCGGCCGTCAAAAGCAGAACATGGCCGCGCAAGGAAGGGCGGAAAAGTCGGATGAACGTCGGGCGCGGCATGGTGGGTTTGAGGGCTGCAGCCGCCCGGTCTGCCAGGGCCCCGCCGCTATACTGATTTTCCATTCTATCGACGCACCGTCCAGGCTGCGCTCGATGCCCGTCGATCGGCCCGCGGAGCGGAACACACAGTGGCCCCCCGCCGGCCGACGCGTCCCCGTTGGTACCCAAAACCAACCCCCCCCCCCCCCCCGGCCCCCAGCCCCCCCCCC
>JBBQAI010000119.1:0-14189 GCA_038316205.1 Burkholderiales bacterium | reverse complement strand
TCAGGGAAGGCCTGCGCCAGCGGCACCACGTTGTGGCCGATGGTGCAGCCGATGTCGAGGATGCGCTTGGGCTTCCAGCCCGGCTTGTTCTTGGCCAGCCAGTCGACCACCGCCTGGCCACCGCCGTCAGACCAGCGGCCCAGCATGCCGGCGGTGGTGACGAACAGGCCGGCGTCGTAGTTGGCGCCGGCGGCGATGTCGCGGTCGACGACCTCGGTGTGGTAGCTGCCGGGCATGCAGTGGATGTCCACCGCACTCATGTATTTGGGCTGTTCCACCCGCGGGTCGAGCTTCAGCGTGGGTGCGCCTTCATTCAGGCGGTCGGCCACTGCGCGCAAATCGGCCAGTTGCCGGAACACGACGCTGCGGCCGGCCTGCTGGCGCTGCTCCATCGTGTTGCGGCGCAGCGCGCTCCACAGCTGGTAGTGCAGGTCGGGTTGCATCGCGTGGCGCACTTCGTGGCGGTCTTTCGGGCTGCGGCCGTGCTCGGCCACGAAAGCGGGTTTGACACGCGTTTCGTAAGCCGTGCGCACGCCGGGCAGCACCTTCTGCGACAGGTGCATGTTCAACCGGGCCAGGAAGTCGAAGCGCGCGATCTCGTCGTGCGTGGCTTGCGGAAAAACGGCGTGGCGGCCAACCTGGCGCCAACTGGGAGTGGGAGTCGGCGTGGTTGGCGGCGCGGGTGTTGGGGTAGCGGTGGCGGTGGCGATAGAGCTCATCGGAGGTCCTTGGTGCAGCAGCTGCCGATTCTGGCGTGCAGGTCGCAGCAGAGCGCCTTGCAGCATGCAAAGGATAGCTGATAGCATCTGCGATCACAAGACTTGTACGGACAACTTTGGATCGCCTTGATCCTGCGCAAACCGGCCTCTTGAGCGGGCCCCTGACGGAGATTTGCATGTTTACGAAGAAGTGCCTGCAACAAATCTTGCCTTGCCTTTTGGCGACGGCGCTGGTCGGGCCCGCAGCGGCGGTCGACACCACGTCCGCTGCGGGCCAGCAAGACGCCTACATGCGCATGCGCGCCGGCAACGACGGCCGTGAGGTTTTTGCCAACTGGTGGGTCACCGTGTTTGCCGCCATCCCGGGCGAGCGCCCGCGCGAGATCTTCAAGCTCGACGGCTACAACGTCGGCCGCTTCGTCAAGGCCGCGGACGGCAGCGTGCAATTCATTTCACGGGAGGTCGCTTACTACCGCGACGCCAAGACCGGTGAATTCCTCAAGGAATGGGCAAATCCTTACACCAAGGAGACGAACACCGTTCTTCAGGTGGCCAACGACCCCGTCAACTCGACGCTGGCGGCACCGAAGGCCGGCGAAGCAGGCCGCTTCCCGTTCATGCAGTCCGGTGAAGACGTGTTTCTGCGCCTGGACATCCCGCTGGGCTACCCGAACGCGCTGCAGCCGGCCGACTTCCCGGCCGAGTCGACCGGGCCGCTCTACGTGGCTTCAGAGCACTTCATCTTCTTTGCCAAGACGCGGGACCTGGACGACAGCAAGCTGGCCAGCGTGCCGCTGACCTACGCCTGGACACGCACGGGCCCGTGGTTGCCGTGGATGAAGATGGGCATGCGGCCGGGCAACCTGATCTACAGCGGACACGGCAAGAAGTTCGCCCGCTTTGAAGACCTGCCGGCCGAGGTGCGTGAATACACCAAGGCCAATTTCCCGCAGTACCAGACGGCACCGGCCAGCTACGCGACGCCCAACGAGACCAGCTGGACCTACTACAAGAAGCAAGCCGCCGCGAAGAAGTAGACCGGCGCTGGCGGCACGCCCGTGGGCCACGGCATCACTGTCATCGACCGCCTGTGGCGCGCGCATGTCGTGGCTGAACTTGGCAACGGTCGCGCGCTGCTCCACATCGACCGCATCTTCCTGCACGAACGCACCGGCCCGGCCGTGCTGGAAGGCCTGGCCGCAGGCGTGCCGCTGATCGACATCGACGACGCCCGTCAGGGCATCGTGCACGTGGTCGCACCCGAGCAAGGCCTGGTGCTGCCCGGCATGACCCTGGTCTGGCCTGACAGCCATACCGGCACCGTCGGTGGCCTGGGTGCGCTGGCCTGGGGCATAGGGTCCACCGAATGCGAACACGCGGTGGCCACGCAATCACTGGTGCGCGCCGCCGCGCCGCGCCTGCAGGTGCGCTTCGACGGCGTGTTGCCGGCGGGCGTCGGCGCCAAGGACATGGCGCTGGAGTTCGGCGCTTGGACGGCGTTGGTGGCGCCCGACGACACCGTCTTCGAATGGGTGGCGGGCCGGCCGCACGCGCCCCGCAGCGCGGCCTTCGACAGGTCGCTGGCGCATTGGCGCACGCTGCGTTCTGACGACGACGCAGCCTGGGACGCAGCGCTGACGCTGGATGTGTCTCAGCTGGCGCCGCAGATCACCTGGGGCACCAGCCCCGAGCATGGCGGCGCAATCAACGGCCGCGTGCCCGACCCTGCCACGCAGCCCGACCCGGGCCGCCGCGCCGCCTGGGAGGGCGCGCTGCGCTACATGGACTTGCAGCCGGGCGCGCTGCTGCAAGGCACGCCCATCGATGCCGCCTTCATCGGCTCGTGCACCAATGCGCGGCTGTCCGACCTGCGTGTAGCGGCAAAACCGCTGCGCGGCCGCAAGGTGGCTGCGGGCGTCAAAGCCATCGTCGTACCAGGCTCGATGCCGGTACGCGCAGCGGCCGAAGCCGAGGGCTTGCACCGCGTGTTCCAGGACGCCGGCTTCGAATGGCGGCTGAGCGGTTGTTCGCTGTGTTTTTTCTCTGGCGGCGACAGCTTCGGCTTCGCCGAGGGCAGCCACCGGCGCGCCATCAGCAGCACCAACCACAACTTCGAAGGTCGCCAGGGGCCAGGCGTGCGAACGCATATCGCCAGCGCGCGACGGCTACGGTGCCAAGCTCTTCGCACCCTGGCACTTCACCGCGCTGGGCGGGCCCGAGAACGCCGACTTTTTTTTCAACCAACCGCCCTGGCGGCAGGCCAGCATCCTGACGGCCGGCGCGAATTTCGGCTGCGGTTCGTCGCGCGAAACAGCAGTGTGGGCACTGGCGCAGCTCGGCATCCGCTGCGCCATTGCACCCAGCTTCGGCGCCATCTTCCGCGACAACTGCATCCGCAACGGTCTGCTGCCGGTGACACCGTCCGCCCCCGCCGTGGCCGCGCTGGCGGTAGCTGCCATGAAACAGCCCGCCGGCTGGCGTGTGGACTTGAGAACCTGCACCTTGCACGAGCCTGGCGGCAGCACGCACCCCTTCACCATCGACGCCCACGAACGCGAGCAATTGCTCGCCGGCCTCGACGCCATCGACCTGACCCGGCAGCACCGCGCGGCCATCGAAGCTTTCGAGGCCGCTGACCGCCAAAGCCGGCCCTGGATCTGGGCCTCACCCGCCCCCATCGAACCACCTCCACAGCAGGAAGCCCCATGAGCAGCCCCGACTACGACCTGATCATCAAGAACGTGCGCGTCGTACGCCCCCATGGCAACACGGTGCACGAAGCCGACATTGCCATCAAGGACGAACGCGTGGCCAAGGTGGCTCCGGGCATGGACGCCACGCGCGCCAAGGCCGTGTACGACGGCAAAGGCAGGCTGGCCTTCCCGGGCGTGGTAGACGCGCACATGCACAGCGGCATCTACAGCCCGCTGGCCGAAGACGCCATCAGCGAGAGCAAGGCTGCGGCCATGGGCGGTGTCACATCAAGCCTGAACTACTTCCGCACTGGCCAGTACTACCTCAACAAGGGCGGGCCCTACGCCAAGTTCTTTCCTGAAGTGCTGAAGATCAGCAAGAACCGTTTCCATGTGGACTACGGCTACCACCTGGCGCCGATGGACGGCAAGCACATCAGCGAGATACCGGCGTTGATCGAAAAGCATGGCGTGTCCAGCTTCAAGATCTTCATGTTCTACGGTTCGCACGGCCTGCATGGCGCCAGCAACTCGCAGAAAGACTTTCTGATGATCGGCGAGGACGAGCGCTACGACTACGCCCACTTCGAATTCGTGATGCGTGGCGTGCAGGCCGCGCGCGAGCAGTTCCCCGACAAGGCGCGCCAGATCTCGTTGAGCCTGCACTGCGAGACGGCCGAGATCATGACTGCCTACACCAAGCTGACCGAGAAGAACAAGTCGCTGAAGGGCCTGCCCGCCTACCACGCGAGCCGCCCGCCGCACAGCGAAGGCCTGGCCATCTTCATCGCCGGCTACCTGGCGGCAGAGACGGCGCTGACCAACATCAACCTGCTGCACCTGAGCTCACGCAAGGCGGTGCAGGCCGCCATGATGATGAGCGAAGCCTTTCCGCACATCGACTTCAAACGCGAGGTGACCATCGGCCACCTGATGCTGGACATCACGTCAAAGGCGGCTGAGCTGGCCAAGGTGAACCCGCCCATCCGGCCGCGCGAAGACGTCGAATTCCTGTGGGAAGCACTGCTGGCCGGCGAACTGGACTGGGTGGTCAGCGACCACGCCTGCTGCCGTCAGGAACTGAAGGTGCCCAAGCACTACTTCGGCAACATCTGGATGGCCAAGAGCGGCTTCGGCGGCACGGAATATCTGCTGCCCTCGCTGGTCAGTGAAGGCAGCAAGCGCGGCATGGACTACAACCACATGGCCCGCGTGACCAGCTGGAACCCGGCCCAGCGATATGGCCTGAACCACAAGGGCGATATCGCCGAAGGTTTCGACGCCGACATTGCCATCGTCGACCCGGCCAAGACCTGGCAGATTGCCGCTGCTGGTTCGCCCTCGATGCAGGGCTACACGCCCTTCGAAGGGCTGGAGTTGTCGGCGCGCGTGGACGCCACCTTCCTGCGCGGCAACAAGATCTTCGAAGACGGCCAAGTACTGGGCAAACCAAGCGGCAAGTACCTGCACCGGCCGACGGCGTAGGCCCGCCTCCAAGCCGTACGACGTGCGCTGCCACCCATAAACTTACCAGAATGAAGACCTTCGACTCGTTCCTTGCCGCTCATCCCGAGTACGCAGATGTCGCCGCGCTGGACGCCGTCCGCGAACGCGAATACGGCCGCCTGGACGCGCAGCAGCAGGTCTATCTCGACTACACGGGCGGCAGCCTGCACGCCGCTTCGCAGGTGCGCGAACACGCCGAGATGCTGGCCGACAACGTCTTCGGCAACCCGCATTCGGCCAGCCCCAGTTCCAGCGCCATGACGCAACGCGTGGAGAGCGCGCGCGCAGCGGTCCTGGCGTTCTTCAACGCGGCCGACGACTACACGGCGATCTTCACGGCGAACGCGTCGGCCGCTCTGAAGCTGGTGGCCGAGGCTTTTCCCTTCGAACCGGGCTCGCGGCTGCTGATGACGGCCGACAACCACAACTCGGTCAACGGCATGCGCGAGTTCGCGCGCGCCAAAGGCGCTGCTGTCGACTACGCGCCCCTGACGCGGCCTGAGCTGCGCATCGACACCGCCGCCCTGGCTGGCCTGCTGGCGCAGGCAGCGCCAGACCACCCCAACTTGCTGGCCTTTCCCGCGCAGTCGAACTTTTCGGGCGTGAAGCATCCGCTGGAAATCGTCGCCCAGGCGCAGGCGGCTGGCTGGCTGGTGCTGCTGGACGTGGCAGCCTTCGTGCCCACCAACCGGCTCGACCTGCAAGCCGTGCGGCCCGACTTCGTGGCGCTGTCGTTCTACAAGATGTTCGGCTACCCCACCGGCGTGGGCTGCCTGCTGGTGCGCAAGGCGGCGCTGGCGCGACTGCAGCGGCCCTGGTTTGCCGGCGGCACGGTGAACTTCGCCACAGCGCAGGGCGCCATGCACGTGCTGTCTCCGGGCGAAGCCGGGTTCGAAGACGGCACATTGAACTACCTGGGCATCCCGGCGGTCGAGATCGGCCTGCGCCACTTGCAGCGCGTGGGCATGGACGCGATCCAGACCCGCGTGCGCTGCCTCACCGAATGGCTGCTCGCCGAGTTGCTGGCGCTGCGCCACAGCAACGGGCGCCCGATGGTGCGTCTGTACGGCCCGGCCACGACTGCCAGCCGTGGCGGCACCGTGACGATGAACTTCCACGACCCCGAGGGCCGGATGCTGGACTACCGCCGGCTGGAGGAACTGGCCGGCGCGCAGGGTATGTCGCTGCGCACTGGATGCTTCTGCAACCCGGGCGCCGGCGAAACGGCCGAAGCCTTGACCGAAGACGACATGCGCGCCGGCACGGACGCTGAAGCCGGCGAGATCACGCTGGCGCGCTTCGCACGGCTGATGCAACAGCGCGGCAAGAGCGCCGGTGCGCTACGCGTCTCGTTCGGCATCGCGAGTAACTTCGCCGACCTCAGGTATTTCCTGGCCTTCGCCGCCGAATTGCGCGACCAGACCGCGCTGACGCTGGGCGAGTTCAGTTTCGACATCGAGGGTTGCCGCGTCGTTCGCGACGGCGCCTGAGCTGGAGGGTGTGGCCCGGTGCCCGCGCGATGCCGGCTCTCAAGGTAGATCGGTCGCTCACTGGAAAACCCGCCGCTGGCTCCTCCGGGTCGGGATGGCGAGTTCATCGCCTCGAAAAGCGGCCGTTCAGACCGCGCCGAATCGAATAGCGGCTGTCGGCGTTTGGCGCGAATTGGCGGTTTCGGTCACAAGCGGGTATCGGTGAAGGGCGGCTATACGGCGGCTCACCGTGGTCAGACTGTTGCCGGCGCTGCCGCGATTCCAACGCACTGAGCCAGCAGCGCACCAGCGGGTAGACGCGACGATCTGGCCCATCGCGGTGCGCGGGATTGCTGTGCCACGTTGGCGTCGTGCGTCAGCGGGTCCAACCCCGCACGGGTGCACAGCCAGTGCTACCAGAGAATGCCAATGGCCAGATGGCCAGATGGCCCACTTCGTGGCGCAGGATGACGGCCAGAATCTCCATGGCGCGGTGGTCACCGTTCTGCTTCAGCCGCGGCAGCATCGGCGGCGTGGCGTCCATCTCGAGCGCAGCGGGTCCGGCATCGCGGCATTCCCCGCAGCAACAGCAGGCCGGCAGCGAGCAGCGCCCAGTCGGGGGCCTCGGGCACCGCGCCGACTTCGGTGACTGTCAACACCGCGACGCCGTCGTTGTCCAGAGTCAGCGCGAATTGATAACCCGCCGGCAGGCCATCGATCTCGGTATTGAGATTGGTGAACCCGCTTGTGCCGCCTCTCAACGCCAGCAGGGCCCAGTGGTCACCCAATTGAGGCAAGTAGCCGTCCAGAAAGGCCAGCTTCAAGGTGCCGGCGCTGAAACTCGCGCGGCCGCCAACAACAAGGACGTCGTACTGTCCTGCGGCGGCGCCAGCGATCTCCAGGTCGAGGAAGCCGCTCAGAAAATCGAGGTCTCCTTCCAGTGTGAGGGTGCCTGGCGAGTGCCCCGGACATATATGGCCGCCGTCAATCAAGACCAGCGTGCGTCCCAGCGAGCCGGTGCCGCACAACTCCCCGCCAAAAATTTCGACAGAACGAATGTTCAGTATGCCGTCGACAGTGGTGCGGCCCGAGGTCTGCATCAGCGTGCCGAATCCGGTGGTCGTGGAGCCGGCTGCAAACTGCAGCACACCGCTATTGGTAAATTGGCCGTCCAGAATGAATCTGTTGAACGTGGTGAAACGGTCGGTGTTCTCGAAGGGGCCGCTGCTGACTAGCGAGCCGGTGTTTGTAAAGATGCCCTGGTTCCGAAAGGTGCCGGCAGTGATCAAGGTGCCGCTGTTCTGTATCACAGCTACATTGATCAGCGTGCCCTCGACGGTAAGCAGACCGTCATTCTGCAAGGTGGCAAACAGCCCGGGACCGCCGAAGCGGTAACCGTTTTCGAGCAGACCGCCGGCATTAATTAGCACGCTGCCGTGGTTGTACAGAGTTCCACGGTTCCAAACCCACCCGCCGGCTGCCACTTCAAGGTGGCCAATGAAGTTCGCCCCAGAACTGATCAGCAGATCCCCATAGTTTTCAAATGTGCCGCCGTTGCTGAAGCTGCCCTGGATGACGAAGCCCGCACCGTTGACGATGCTGCCTTGATTGGCCTGTGAATAATTCGCGGCCACCGAACCGCCGAGCGGAAGCTGAACCTGACCACCGGGCAGCAGTCGGATCGTGCCCCAGCGCGGAGCGCCAAAATCCAGGCTGCCGCTCACGAAGAGCCGGCCGCTGCTGCTGAGCGTACCGCCCGCGAAGTTGATGCTGCCACTGTCGACGGTGAGCGCCGCACTGCTGCCGTCGTTGGTGATGAGGCCAGGACTTACCAGCTTGGCGCCTGGAAGAACGACGAAGCTCCCGCGGTTGACGATGTCGCCCGCGTTCGTAATGACCCCGGATTCGTGCCGGAAGCTGCCGTCGTTATCGATGCCGCCGGTGTTATCGATGGTGCCGGTGTTGACGAAGGCGCCCAGGTTCTGGAAGTAGTTACTATTGTTGAAAGTGCCGCGATTGGAGAACGACCCGCTGCTGAACATGTTTCCGGCATTGCCGAAGGTGCCGAAATTGTCGATCGAGCCGCTGGCGTTGACAGTGCCGCTGCTGAAAAAATCGCCGCGGTTGAGCAACGTTCCACTGCTGTCGAATGCGCCGGTGTTGTTGAATTGGGTTCCGTTGTCTAACGTGCCGTCGTTGTAAAACGCGCCACTGCTTTCCACCGCCCCTTCATTCAAAAGGCTCCCGAAATTTTGGACCGTGGCCTTGTTGATGAGTCGGCTGCCTGCTTCGATGGTCATTGCGGCCTGGTTAACGAGGAGCGCGGGCGTCGGTTGACCGGAGTTGGGATCGAGCGTTCCGTTCTGGAAGATCCCGCCCGCCTTCACGGTCAGCTGGTTCGTATTGAAAAACCAGCCATTGTTCGCGACGGTGCCGGTGCTCTGAATGACGAAGCTGCCGTCATTGATGGTGGTGGCGAATCCATTGGCGAAGGCGTTCTGGTAGGTACCGACCAAATCGAAGCTGCCGGTGTTCCGGAACGTACCGCCGTTTGAGAACAATCCTGCACTGTGGAAGATGCCGTCGCTTTGCTGCGAGACGTCTTGGCGCACGCTCGTGCTTGCACTGAATACCTCTCCCGGCGCCAGCAGGTTGATGGCGCCGAAGCGCTCGGCGCCGAAGTCCAGTCCGAAGTTGGCAATGAGAATTCCGTTGTTGTTGAGTGTGCCGCCAGTAAAATTGAAACTGAACACGTTGTCCAACTGGAGCGTGCCGCCCAGCAAATTGTTGAAGCTGCCCTGGTTCGAGAAGTTGCCACCTGCTGACACCAGAAAACTGCCGCTGTTGTTGATGATTGCGCCAGCGCGGCTGGCGAGACCAGCGTCGTTGAAGACGACAACGCCGGAATTGGTGAACATCCATTCGTTATAAAACTGGCCACCGCCCTCAGCGACGAACATGCTGCGGTTGTCCAGCGAGCCGGTGTTCTGCAGCGTGTATTGATTGATGAATGTGGCCTGGTTGATGAAGCTGCCGCTGTTGCTCAGGATGCCGCCGCGCACACCGAAATTGCCGACGTCCTTGACGTTGACCAGCTGGCCCAGGTTGACCAGCACGCCAGTGTTTGCGAAGGTGCCGATGTTGTAAAGGCGCCCGTCGGCCTCGTTGGTTATCGCGGCGCCGATAGCATTCTGCAATTGCCCGCCGCTTTCAATCACCAGCACATCGGTGTTGCATCCGAGCGCATCAGTGTTCAGCACCAAATTGCCCGAGGTGATGTAGCGATTGGTCGGACCGGAGTAAAACGGAAAGATCAGATGGGCGTCGTCACAGCCCCATGCCGCCGGGCATGCTGCGGCGAACACAGAGGCGATGACGACGCGGCAGGCTCGGCTTGCTCCGGCGGCCGATTGCGGCACCAAAGGCAGGTGGCTTGTGCAGGACATCGAATCCTCCATCGTCGGCGGGCCGACAAGTGCGATTGATCTGCCGCTCGAAACGAATGTCGCCTGGCGAGTGTGTCGATGCAAGGAATTCGAGTGATGTGAGGGTACCGCGTTAGAGGTCCTGCGGCTAGTGGGTCCGGCGGCGGGAGATTGGACGGCGTCGGAAGCCTGGTTTGCGAGCCATCGACCGGTAGCCGCACCGGGTACGCCAGCACCGGGCTGCGGTCTGTGCGGGCCAGCTGCCGGTAGCCAAAGCGCTTGACTACGCTCTCGATCCACGCATAGCGGCCCTCGTCGCCGGCCGCTGCCTGGAATTCCATCACCTGCGTGCTGGCCAGCACTTGACGCAGCTGCTCCAGCGTGCGCACCCATCCACGTCAAGCCCGACACATTGCCGCGCGCTGATCAGAAGAGATCTACCTCCTGGCCCGACAGTCGCGCCCTCAACTTCGCCAGGACACCCGCTGGCCTCGTGCGGAAGGCCTCATCCGACCCGGTACCACGATCAATCCAGTCCAACGCCAGCGTCTCGAAGATCGGCGCCCAGCCCTCCCCTTTTCGCAGCAGCATCCCTGGGTTGGGCAGGTAGTGCCCATTGCGGGTGCGTGCCCACAGCCTGCGCGCTGGCTTGTAGGCGCTGTCGACCTCGGCGCGGGCCAGCACCTGATTGACATAGCTGCGCTTGCGCCGCTGGTCCTTCCACAGATGCGGTGCCAGCGCTTCGAGAACCTGGTGAATTTGCTCGGCGAAGTAGCCTTCGCCGAACTTCCACGTTGGCGCCGCGCGCGCGGAGCAACAAGACCACTGCGTCTTCAGCCCGGCCAGCATCAGCGTCAGCACCCAGTACTCGCCCTGGTGTCGCTCGATGCGGATCAAGCGGTCATCGACCTGCACGTCGATCACCGCGGGCGCCAGTCGCTCGAAGACGCCGGCCAGCGCGTTCTTCGCAAAGGCAGGTTCCTCGATCGCCCGGTTCACCGCCTGTTGCCAGGCGGTCTGACCGAACTCGTCCTGCGTCTGCGGATGGGCTCCCCGCTCAAGCAGTGCATCGATCAGAGCCACGTTGCCAGCCCGGGCCGCGAGCATCAATGGCGTGGCGCCCACGGGGGTGCGGTGATCGACGGTGTGCGCGTCGCACAGGCGCAAGATGTCCTTGAAAGTCTTCGCCATGTAGGGCTGCAAGTGGCGTTGCCGTACCGCAGCCACAGCGCGCAATGCGAGCCGCTGCTGTTTGTCCTGTTCCGACGGCCCCGCGCTCATCATCGCCGCGTCGCCGATCCAACCAAAATCGCCTTCCGGTGCCAGACCGCGCGCGGGCAAGAACTGCGCTTTGGCGAGCTTTTCGACCCAGGACTGCTGGCCATGCCACAGCGCGTAATCCAGTAGCGACTGTTTGAGCTTGGCGCTGGGATTGGTGCGGTCCAGCGCCTTGGGTGCCAGCGCCTCGATCAGTTCGCGGCTCCACGGTGTCCACGGCACCGGCTTGCCCTGCAGGAAGGTCTCGCGGATGGCGCGGGCCTGCTCTTCCTTGCCTTGCAAGTCCAGCTTGCGCGCCTCCTGCGCCCACTCTTCCTTGGTTGACGCCTGGGTCGCGCCGCTACGGGCCTCGCCAGCCTGCAAGCCCAGCAAGGCCAGCAGCGGGTGGCCGGTGTCGGTCTCGACGAGCGTCAGCGTCTGCACGGCCCGCGTCATCGCCACATACAGCGCGTTGACGTAGAACTTGTAGAGCTCCAGCGACTTGTCGCCCTTGTCCCTGGCGCGTCGGTAGTCGAGCTCGTCGCGCGCCAGGTCTTCCGGCGTCACGCCGTCGCAGACCTCGGCATAGGCCGCTCGCTGCCCCGACACCAAGCCCAGCAGGATGACATGCGGGTACTCCAGCCCCTTGGCCTCGTGCACCGAGAAGACCAGCGGCGTGCGCAACTGCGCGCGCGCCGCCGCCTTGTCCTCGTCGCGCAGCACGATCACCGCGTGACGCGCCGAGGCCCGCGTGCTGGCATCGATCTGCTTGAGCGCGGCAGCGCCGGCCTGGATCAGCGTGACCTCGCCGGCTTCACCCGAGGTGCTCTGGACCAGGAAGTTGCTCTCGCGATCGATCGAGCCGAAGCGCGCCTGCTTGATCTTCAGCAGCGTGTTGGCCAGGCTTGTGACGGCCTGCGTGTTGCGGAAGTTGGCCTGCAGCACGTGCAACGGCTGGCGCTGCGCGTCGGCGCCGGCCAGGCCGTGCCAGAACAGCGTCTTGACCGCCGCCCACGAGAAGAAGTTGGGATGCACGATCTGGTTCGAATCGCCGCACAGCAGGAACTGGCCAGCATGCTTCAGGCTGGCCAGCAGCAAGGCAAGCTGCACGCCGGTGAGGTCCTGCACCTCGTCGATGACGATGAAGTCGTACAGCGGCTGCGCCAGCGGCAGCCAGTCGTGGGCGACCAGGTTCAGATCGAACTGCGTCGTCTCGGTCAGCCACTGCCGATAGCGGCCGAACAGCGCATGCGCCGCTTCACGCGCGGCGGGTGCGAGCAGGCTCTGGCGCGTCCCGAGCGCCAGGTAGTCGGCCAGGTTCAACGGTCCGGACGGCTGGGCGCCGATGACGCCGCGGAACTCTTCGAACAGCGCGTGGGCATCGATGTCGCCCAGCGCCTTGGCGGCGGACCGGTGACGGTCGAACCAGGCCTGAAAAGCGGTGAAGCCGAGTTCGCGGCCGGCGGGCACGCGAAGGGTTTCGACGAACTCGCGCAGGCTCAGGAAGTCGGCCTCCTGCGCGGGGTTGTCGTAGCCGTGAGCGTCATACAGCGCACGGGCTGACTGGGCGAGGTAGGCCGACTGGGTAACGTACAGCACCTTGCCCTGGGCCTCGCGCAGCTTGGCCAGCGTGACGGCGGTCTTGCCCGAGCCGGCCGAGCCAACCAGGATCACCGGCGCCGGCAGCCGGCGCACGGCCTCCTGGGCGTCGTCGAAGACGATGGGCTTGTCCAGCAGTTCGAACTCGGCGCGCGTGGCATGCAGCCAGCGCAGCGGCAAGAATTCTGTTGCGGGCAAGGTCGCTGCGTCGACGCCGGGCTCGTGTTCGATCTTGGTTTCGTCGACGGGTGCGCCGCGCAGAAAGCGCGACTTGTCGTAGGCGTGGTTCTCGATGACTTCCAGCGCCAGGCACACGGTCTCGGCACCAAAACGCGCGAACTGCAGCAGCAATCGGTTGCTGTGGTCGAGCTTGGCGCGGTAGTAGCCACCGACGTGAAGCTTCTTGACGTCGGGACTCTTGAAGTCGCCGGCTTCGATGGCGGCACGAACCTTGACGAAGGCGGACTTGACCCGGCGCAGGTCGAGATCTTTGTACTGGAGCAAACGCATGGGGCGGTGTGAGGATCGGATCGGGTGGCGCCGCTATTCTGCCGGTCCCTTCGTGGATCCATCCGCGCAGCGATCACCTGCATACGCCTGCTGACGAGCGCGCGCCGGCGACAGCTCAGACCTCAACGAGATGTCGAAGCAGGTCGAAGGCGACACGCCACTTCTGACCGTCGCAGTCGAGCATGCCGGTGGGTTGATTGACACGCACGATCAGCCCCACGCGGCCTGGTGGCGGAACTGGCCTGGTGAGTTCGACGTCTGCGGGTGGCGCATTATTTTTGGTCGACGCCGCAACGGGCTCGGTGAGGATCGCCGCGCAGTGCACCTGGACGTTTTGCCCACGCCTGCCGGGACGACATTCAGGCCGCCAGCGGCATGTCCTTCGGGTTGTCGGTCAACTGCCCCGAGGCGGCTTTGCCCGAGCGCGCCGCCAAGAGCCGCCTCTTGCACATCCACCGCACCGTGCCCGGCGTTCTGGCCCCTCTCAACGAGCGGCTGGCCGACGCCGGAATCAGCTTCGCGGCGCAATACCTCGCGACCAACGAGGACGTCGGTCATGTCGTGATCGATGTCGACCTGGCCGGCGGCACGGTGGCGCTCGCCGATCTTTGCGCGGTGCACTCGACGATCCGCTGCCGGCTTCTGTATTGATCCGGTGAGCCGCCGGGCCGCGCCGGATCGTAGGCGACGGCTTTGTTCTCGCCAGCCGCATCGCCGGCCGCCGCCTAGCGCCAGAAGCTGCGCGCGCGGCGAAGCAGGTCGCGCACCAGGCCCAGGAAAACGATGCTCCAGGCGGCCAGCGCGGCGTAGAAGAACGTGGTCGGCAGGAAGCTGAGAAAGCCAAAGCCCATGGCCTGGATCATGCGGTCCGTGCTGGCAGCGTACATGCCCAGCGGGAACACCGCGCCCCAGTACAGCGGGTCGTAGGTCATCGGGAAGCGCTTGTACACATGGCGCCACAGCGCCAGCACCAGCAGCATCGGAATCCACCAGGTTCCGGTAGCCCAATAA